>JBEPWV010000133.1:0-4187 GCA_041642175.1 Clostridia bacterium | reverse complement strand
GATTATCTTCTCAGCTTGTTTTTTAATGAAAATTGATTATTGTTTACTGCTGTGATATATTAAATAGATGGGAATAGGAGGCATTTATGTTAATTGAATTTCTAAAGTCTTTTTTATTAATTTTCACAGCTGAGATAGGTGATAAAACTCAAATATTAGCCCTTTCATTTTCTATATCTTACAGCATAAGGGAAATTTTTTACGGATTTTTATTAGGTTCTATAATAAGCCAGGGTTTAGCTGTTTTAGTAGGACAGATATTATTCTTGTATATACCTACAACTTATCTATATTATATGTCAGCTGTTATATTTTTATTCTTCGGATTTTTAAATATATTGAAATTTAGAGAAAATTCAGTAAAAAAAGACATCAATATAAAGAATACTATTTTTTTAATTGCTTTAACATTTTTCGTTGTGGAATTGGGAGATAAAACTCAACTTTCAGCTTTAGCAATAGCTTCAAAATCAAATTATCCATTTTTCAACCTCTTAGGAGGTACTTTTTCTATTTTATCCGTAAGTGTACTTTTCATACTTATGAGTAGAAAATTAGGATCAAAACTTCCGGAAAAATCAATAAAAATAGGGTCATCCTTTATTTTTATAATAATAGGTATAGTTAACCTAACTTACGCTCTTCCAAATTTTATAACAGAGAGTTTATTTTATTTAGTTTTTATATTTGGAATTGTAGGTATTTATATAGCTACATCTATTAACTTCTATAGAAAAACTAAGTATGGAAATCATTCTTTAAGAAAATCTTCAAATGAGCTTTACAAATATTACAATAAACTAATTAATTATATTGATGAAATATGTCTGGGTTCAGAAACATGTGGAAACTGTATGGAAGAAAACTGCATTATCGGTTATACCAAACATATAATAAAAGATATAATATACGATAAAGATATAAAAGAAAAAAACCCAAAGGAACTCTATCCAAGTTTAAAGAAAAATTTTAACAAGGAGAGGGTTTATGCTAGTCTTAGTATTATCATTAGCTTTTTGAATGATCATCCTGAATATACTAATGAAGAATTATCTGTACTTAACAAAACAAGAAATAATCTTGAAGTTATTCTTTTCGGAAAGAAATTTAAATTTAAAAACATAGACTATTATCTGGAACATATTAATGCTGTAGATAAAAAAGCTGTTAAGAAAATTAACTTTTTTTTAGAAAAAAAACATTTTAATTGATTTTTCTTTTAGTAAAAGACATTACTAAAAATACAGTTACCGCAACGAGTATTATAGTTGCTCCTGATGGTATATCGAAAGTATAAGAAATATACAACCCTGAAAAGCTTAATATGATACCAAAAATGATGGATAAAACCATTATTTTTTTTAAATCTTTTGTGAACAACTTGGATATAGCTGGTGGTATTGTTAAAAGAGCTATAGCTAAAATAATACCCACTACTTTTATTAAAATAACTATGCTTAAGGATATCAAAACAAAAAGTAAATATTCCAATTTTACAACATCAACACCCATAACTTTTAAATATTCTTCATCAAAAAGATAAGCTTTCCAGTAATTAAATGCTGAAGATATTATGAATACTATAAACAATCCTAAAAAGAACATTATTTTTATATAACTGGTAGATACAGTTAAAATGTCACCAAATAAATAAGAAGTCATGTCTGGTTGATAGCCGGAAGCCATGGATATAAATAGAATACCTAAGGCCATTCCTACTGCCCAAAACATACCTATCAATGTATCAGACTTAGTTTTAGTTTCTCTTCTGATTTTAGATATGCTTAGAGCTGCTATTACGGCGAAAATCAATCCTCCTATAATCGGTTCGAATCCTAAAAGATATCCTAGTCCAATACCACCAAAAGAAGTATGAGCAATACCACCACTCATACTAACCAATTTTTTTTCTACAATTATTGTACCAATAATTCCGCATACTATACTTGCAATTAGAGAAGAGACTACAGCATTCCTTATGAAAGTATATTCAAAAAAAGCTTCAATCATTTAATCCCTCTCCTCCTTTGCCCATTCTCTTCAGTACTGCACCGCTTTGTAATAGTAGATTAATAGGACAATTATAAACTTCTTTAAGAGTATTTTCTGTTATAGATTCATCTTCATCATGATAGTGAATAGTTTGATTAACACATGCTAAACTATCAATGTATTTAAATACATATTCCATATCATGAGTTATAACTAATACCGTTTTATTCTTATTTAGTTCCTTAAGTAAGTCGAATATTTCTCTTTTTGCATCACTATCTAAGCTTGAAGTAGGTTCGTCCAATAATAGTATGTCGGGGTCATTTACTAGTGTTCTTCCTATTAAAACTCTTTGAAGTTGACCTCCTGATAATTCTCCAATTTGCCTATTTTTCAAATGATATATGTCAAGTTTTTTCATTACATCTACAGCTTCTTCTTTATCTTTATGAGAGTATTTCTTAAATGCTTTAAATGTTTTATCAAGCTTACCCATTAAAACTACATCTTTAACTAGAATAGGAAAGCTTTTATCAAAGCTTGTACTTTGTGGTACATAGCCAATTTTAATATTATCTTTTATTTTTACTGTTCCTGATAGAGGTTTGATCAATCCTAAAACAACTTTAAATAAGGTAGTTTTGCCACCACCATTTGGTCCTATAATTCCTAAAAAAGATTTATGTCTTACTTTAAGATTTATATCTTTTAAGGCAACTACATCACCGTAATTTACTTGCAAATTTTTTATTTCAATATCATACATTATATATCACCTATTTTAATACCTCATTAAATTTATCTCTTATTTCATACATATTATTTATATAGTCTCCTGATAAAGGTGTAACTTCTACAACTTCTCCGTTTATTTCATTAGCTATAATTTTAGCCTGACTGCTATCAAATTCATCTTGATAAAATACTACTTTAATATCATTATCCTTTGCAAAATCCACAACATTTTGAATTCTAACAGCTGTTGCTTCTTTGCCTGCTTCTTCTATAGTTATCATTTCAAGATCGTAGTCCTTTGCAAAATAACTAAAAGCAGGATGGTAAATAATAAAAGCTTTTGTATCTAGTTCTTCGAATGTTGTCCTTAACTCCTGGTCTAATTTTTTTAATTCAATTATATACTCTTCAGCATTATCAGTATATTGGGATTTGTTAGTTGAATCAACCTCTACCATATAGTCTCTTATAGCTTCGACTATTGTTATAACTCTTTTTGGGGATAACCAAATATGAGGATCAACATCTCCTTCAGCATGATCGTGATCATCATCGTGTTCATCTTCAATATATATAAGTTCATATTTTTCTTTTATTTTTTCCTGCAAATCAATTAGTTCTATATCTTCATTTAAATCCTTTAATTTTGGAATTATGAAAGCTTTTTCGCTTTCTACTCCTATAGAAAAATACACATCTCCATTACTTATATCTTGTATTTCTCTGGGACTTGGTTGATAATTAGCAGGACTGTATCCTTGAGGAATAACTACATTTACATTTGCAAGATCTCCAGTTACTTTTTCTACAAAGGTTTTTTGAGGCTCTATCGATACAATTATCTTTATTCCTCTTTCCCCTTCTTGTGATTCATCTATATAACTACCACTACACCCAGCAGTAAATAAAGCTAAGATAATAACTAGAATTATTAATTTTTTCATTTTTCACCTCTTATTGCAAATCATTTGCATTTATATTATAATTTAATTATAAATTATAGAAGTTATTATTTCAACTAATTTCTGGAGGATTTTATGAATTTAGATGATGTTTACAGTATTTTAACTAAAAATGGTTATAAATTAACCAGACAACGTAAAGTACTAATAGATATATTTATTAAACAAAGGAATTTGTTTTTATCCGTAGAAGATATTCAAAAAGAAATTAATAAAAAGGGAATGAATTTAGATTTATCAACTATTTATAGGAATCTTACAGTTCTTGAAAATAGCAATTTGTTATGCAAAATACAAAATTATAATTCTAATTTATATAAACTAAGAACAATGAAAAAACACCATCATCATCTGATATGTAAAAAGTGTGGCAAAGCTGTATCCTTTGAATATTGTCCTACAGATACTTTTAGTCGTATAGCAGAAGAAAATGGTTATACCTTTACAGATGATAAAATAGAGTTATACGGTTATTGTAATAAATGTAAAAATAACTTA
>JBEPWV010000132.1:0-4216 GCA_041642175.1 Clostridia bacterium | reverse complement strand
TTGTCTTATTGTTTTAATTAAATCTTTTCTTCCCGTTAAAATCTTATGTACATAAGATTGGTGACCTACATCCCATATCATTTTATCAATAGGTGAATCATATACATAATGCAAAGCAACAGTTAACTCTACAACACCTAAATTGGAAGCTAAATGTCCTCCTGTTTGTGATATGGTTTTTATGAGAAAATCTCTTATTTCATCACATAATATTTCCAATTCATCTATATTTAATTTTTTCAAATCTTTTGGTGAATCTATTTTATCCAAATATTTATACATAACTATTCCTAACTTTATCAATTTTTTTACTATATTATTATAACACAACCAATTCAGTTGTAAAATTTAAATTAGTTAACAATTTATAACTTTCCTGTACCTTCAAACAAATTAAAACCGTTCATTAATCTTCTCAATTAATGAACGGTTGATAATTTTATATTAAATTCAGCAAATAATTTGGATGCAAGTTAAATCTAAATAAGCACCATATATATTGCTATGATTTAGTTATTTATTACATCATTCCCGGCATTCCGCCTGGCATTCCTCCGGGCATTCCTCCGCCCATTGGATCGTTATCATCTTCTTCATCATCATCTACTACTGAAGCTTCTGTTGTAAGAACCATAGCTGATACTGATGCTGCATTTTGAAGAGCAGATCTAGTTACCTTAGTTGGGTCAACTATACCTACTTTGATCATATCAACAAATTTTTCAGTAAGAACATCAAAGCCAAATCCTTTTTCAAGTTCCTTAACTTTTTCTACTATTACAGAACCTTCAAGGCCAGCATTAGCAGCGATTTGTCTTACTGGTTCTTCTAATGCTCTTTTAACTATTAATGCACCTGTTTTTTCATCATTTAACAGAGTTTCCGCCTTTTCTTCTACAGCTTTTACTGTATTTAATAACGCAACTCCACCACCTGATACTATACCTTCTTCAATAGCTGCCCTGGTAGCGTTTAGTGCGTCTTCAATTCTAAGTTTTTTCTCCTTCATTTCAGTTTCAGTAGCTGCACCAACGTTAATTACAGCAACTCCACCTGTTAACTTAGCTAATCTTTCTTGAAGTTTTTCTTTGTCAAACTCAGAAGTTGTATCTTCTACCTGGGTTTTGATTTGATTAATTCTTTCTTTTATATCAGATTCTTTTCCATATCCGTCAACTATAGTAGTATTCTCTTTATCAACTTTTACTGATTTCGCCTGTCCAAGCATATCTACTGTTGTTTCTTTTAAGTCGTATCCTAGCTCTTCACTTATAACAGTTCCACCTGTAAGTATAGCAATATCTCTTAACATTTCTTTTCTTCTGTCACCAAATCCAGGAGCTTTAACAGCTACACAGTTGAATGTACCTCTTAGTTTATTAACAACTAATGTTGCTAACGCTTCTCCTTCAATGTCTTCAGCAATTATCATAAATTGTTTACCTTGTTCTACTATTTTTTCAAGAACTGGCAGTATGTTTTGAATAGAAGTAATTTTTTTATCCGTTATTAAAATATATGGATCTTCTAAATTAGCTTCCATTTTATCAGTATCAGTTACCATATATGGTGACAAATATCCTCTATCAAACTGCATACCTTCAACTACATCAAGTTCAGTTTCCATACTTCTTGATTCTTCTACTGTTATTACTCCATCTTTTCCAACTTTATCCATAGCTTGAGCTATGAGTTTTCCAATTTCAGAATCTGTTGCAGATATTGAAGCTACTTGCTCTATATCTTCTGAAGTTTCAATATTTTTAGATGCTTTTTGTAATTCTTCTGTAGCAACCTTTACTGCTTCTTGGATTCCTCTTTTAAGCATCATTGGGTTAGCTCCGGCAGTTACGTTTTTAATTCCTTCTCTTATCATAGCTTGAGCTAAAAGAGTTGCAGTTGTTGTACCGTCTCCTGCTACATCATTAGTTTTAGTAGCAACTTCTTTTACTAACTGTGCTCCTAAGTTTTCAAATTTATCCTTTAGTTCTATTTCTCTTGCTATTGTAACTCCATCATTTGTAATAAGTGGAGAACCAAAAGATTTTTCTAAAACAACATTTCTACCTTTTGGTCCTAGAGTAACTTTAACTGTATCAGCTAATTTATTAACTCCGGCTTCCATACTCTTTCTTGAATTACTTCCAAATTTTATTTTTTTTCCCATAATTTACACCTCTCTTTAATTATTCTACTACTGCTAAAATTTCATTAAGCTTTAATATAGTATATTCTTTTCCGTCTAGTTTAATTTCATTTCCTGCATATTTTGCGAATATTACCTTATCGCCTTTTTTTATTTCATCCTTTTTCTTATCATCATTTAAAATACCTGATCCAACAGCTACTACTTCAGCCATTTGAGGTTTTTCTTTTGCAGTACCCGGTAGTACAATACCGCTTTTAGTTGTTTCTTCAGCTTCAATTGCTTTAATTAGAACTCTGTCTCCTAATGGTTTAATATTCATACTATACCTCCTTAGTCTTCTTACGTTTTGTTAGCACTCTTTAAATTTGAGTGCTAATGCTTACATGCTTTATGATACTTGATAATCTTCATTGAATCAACCACCAATATCTTTGATTAAATGCCTTCGCTTAACTATATCTATATATATCTCCGTATTTCTCCAGTATACATTAAATTACTCTACTTTTCTTTTAATTTGCCCTGGGATGCATAATAGAACAAGTACTGCTGTACAAAACCTGAGTATTTACCAAATAGTTTTTCAGATTTTTTTCTAACTTCATCAGGCTTGCCTTTAATATTGTAAACCTGTTCCATTATCCTTTTCATCCATATATCCACAGGAAAAGCTTCATACTTATTCATTGAAAACAATAATACGCAGTTTCCAACTTTGTCTCCTACCCCTTTTATAATTTTAATCTCTTCTAATGCTGAATCATATGACAATTTTTTTAATTGATACAACCATTCCTGGTTTTTCGACACATTATAAGCTGCATCTTTAATATATTTAGCTCTAAACCCAGTTTTCATCAATCTTAAATCATTTTCACTTAATGAGTTTATTTGGTCTATACTTGGAAAACTGTAGTATTTTTTTCCTCTATAGGTTCCTATATATTCCCCATAAGTTCTAGATAAATTTTCTATAACTCTCTTAATCATCAAAATTCTATTATTAGCTGAAATTATAAAAGAGATCAAAGTTTCCCACTCATCTTGATTTAATATTCTAATTCCTTTACCAAATTCTATAATATCTTTTAATTTATCATCTTTAATTTTAAATTTAATTTCAGAATAATCTCTTTTTAAATCAAAATAATCAATCCAAATTTCTTCAAAATCTTTTTTGTTCGTATTGTTGAATACAATCACATTATTTATTTTAGTCACATTTAAGATTTTATCCCCTACTACACCAGTATAACTTCCATCATCTTCTCTATCCCATCTAAAACATTGGCCGCATTCAAAAATGTGTTGCGGTTCGAATTCTTCAGATATTCCCATAACTTCTACCTTGTTATTATAAAAACCAAATTTCACTTTATCATCTCCGTAATTTCATAAAAAAAGACTTTCTGAAGAAAGTCTCTTAATTATAATGCCTTTTCTAAAAAAATACTATAAAATTTTATTCTTCAGTATCTTCATTATTTCTTGAATAATAATAAGTAAGAGTATATAAACTCTCATTTAGCCTTACATCTTCAATTGATACTTTTTCCGGAACCTTTATATCCACTGGTGCAAAATTCCATATTGCCTTAATACCATTGTCGGTTAAAATATCTGCCATGTCCTGACTTGTTTCTTTAGGTGTACATATAACTCCAAATTCCACTTCGTTATTTTTAATAAAATCTGCTAAATCATCAACATCTTTAATTTCTATATCTCTAATTTTTAAACCAATCAACTTAGGGTTTTTATCAAATAATGCTAAAACCTCAAATCCTTCTTCATAAAATCCAGCATAGTTAGCAATAGCTTGACCTATATTACCTGCTCCAACTATAATCACCTTGTATTTTTTATCCAACCCTAATATTTTTCCTATTTCAACATGTAGACGCTTTGTATCATATCCATACCCCTGTTGTCCGAATCCACCAAAATTGTTAAGGTCCTGCCTGATTTGTGAAGCTGTAAAACCTGTAAGTTTACTTAGTTCACTTGAAGAAATTCTGTTAATATCGTTACTTATTAAATCACCTAGATACCTATAGTATTTTGGTA
>JBEPWV010000131.1:0-4246 GCA_041642175.1 Clostridia bacterium | reverse complement strand
AAATATAGGAGTGAAATACGTATTTGGAATACCTGGAGGTCCCTCAATACCTTATATGGAAGAATTCAAAAATCAAGACATTCAATTCATAACCACTGCAAATGAACAAAGTGCTGCAATAATGGCAGATGTCATGGGAAGGCTAACTGGAGTTCCCGGAATTTGTCACGGAACTTACGGTGCCGGAGCTACTAATCTTTCAACGGGAGTTGGAGAAGCCCTGCTTGATAGATCTCCTCTAATAGCATTTACAACAGAATTTAAAGATGAAGACAGAGGAAGAGTAATACAGATGAATATAAATCACCAGGAGCTGTACTTACCTATAACTAAAAAAACCGAAAGATTAACACAATCAAATTTCAACAATCTTTTAAAAGAAGCATTAAAAACATCACTATCAGAACCACCAGGATCCGTGCACATAGGATTACCTTCAGATTTAGCTGAAAAAAATGTAGAATCTGAATTATCTTCTTATAAAGTAAAAACAAAAAAAGTTAGATACATAAATAATGATTATGATAAAATAAAAAAACTAATAGAAAAAGCAGAAAGACCGGTAGTTGCAGTTGGACTTACTGCAGCAAGATTTGATATAAAAGAAAAATTAAATAAACTAGTTGATAAATTAAAAGTACCGGTATTTTTAACCCCTATGGCAAAAGGTTTGATTTTAGAAAAAAGTACCTGGTATGGAGGAGTATTATTTCATGCCAAAAGCGACATAGCTGCGGATATATACAGACAAGCCGACCTTGTAATAGGAATAGGCTATGATCCTATAGAATTCAACTATGAAGCATGGATGCCTCAGGTGCCTTTAATTCATGTGGATACATCAAAAGCAGATATAACATCAGAATATAAAGAGGTTTATGAAATAGTAGGAGACTTAAATGATTCAATAGATATATTGTTAGAAGAAACTTATCCAGAGTATAAGTGGAATGAATTAGAAATTATAGAAAATAAAGAAAAAATATTTGAATCCTTAATGATAAAAACGGAAAATTTAAATCCTGTTGATTTAATTACTGATCTTCAGAAACAAATACCTAATGATAGTATCATAACCTGTGATGTAGGAGCTCATTTACACTTAATGGGACAACTTTGGAAAACTGATAACAACAAATTCATTATCACAAACGGATGGTCGGGAATGGGTTTCTCAATACCAGCAGCAATAGGTGCAAAACTTGCAAAACCTGAAAATACTGTTGTTAGCATTTCAGGAGATGGAGGATTTCTCATGAACTGCGGAGAAATCACACTTGCAAAAAGATTAAATCTAAACATTCTATTTATAGTTATGGTAGATGGGGATTACAGTTTAATAAAAGTTAAGCAAAACTGGAAAAAAGTTGAAGAATATGCAACTCAAGTTACAGATGATGAATATTTCAAATCAGACTATTTCTTAGGAGTACCTGTTTTAAAACTTAAAAATAAAAAAGATATAAAGGATATTTTAGAAAAAGGATTTGAACATAAAGGTCCGATTATAATTGAAGCTGAAGTTGATGGAAGTATATATCAGGAATTAATTACAAAAGATTATAAATAACAAACCCATAGGAGAGATTTATGACTGAACTTTTAACGATGATATTGATAGGAACCATAGGATTTATAATTTTTTATATAATTAGACTACCTACTCCAGCTCTATTAGGACCAATGGCTGCAATAATTATAGGATCATTTTTCGGAGTAAATATTGTATCATTAGATAATAGGATACTATTTGTTCTTCAATCAGTATTGGGAGTATACATCGGTAGTTCAATAAACAGGGATAATTTCAGACAGATTGCTAAACTATATAAGCCAGCATTTCTAATGTTAATATGGACTTTTTTTATGGCCTTTGGATTAGGCAGTATTCTTGTATATTATAAAGGAATAGACCCTATAACTGCCTTTTTAAGTACCAGTCCTGCCGGGGTTACTGAAATATCAATGCTAGCTGTTTCAGTAGGAGCAGATATTACTATAGTAAGTATATTTCAACTATCAAGGTTAATCATAACTTTGCTTGTAGTTATACCAATAGTTGTTAGTAAATATGTAGATAATCCCGAAGAAAAAGAAGGTTACATCAAAGGAATAAATCAAAGAATAAATGATATTAAAAATATATTTAATAACACTAAAAAAGACAAAGAAGAAAAAAGCTTCAATTATATTACAACTATAATAGTAGGATTAATAGGTTCTATTATTGCAGATAAGCTATCTATTCCTGGAGGCCCTTTAATTGGCTCAATAATAGCAGTAGCTGTAGTATCAATAGTATTTGGGATAAACTTGCCTCAAATCTCTGAAGGGTTTAAAAATATAATTATGGCAGGTGTTGGAATATCTATTGGAGCTAGTATAGCTCAAAATGAAACTTTTGAACTTGGAGAACACATTTTTTTCCTGACACTATTTGTAGTAGTAATGTTTGTCACAGCATATTTGCTATCAAGAGCTATCAAAAAAATTACTGGATGGGATGAACTTTCCTGTATATTAGCAACGATACCTGCTGGAATAACTCCAGTTACTATAATTGCATACTCAAATGATTGCAAAACTTTTGAAGTAGTAATAATGCAGCTGACAAGACTATTGATAGTTAAAGCTGTAATTTATCCGATTATTTTGTTTTTGGTATAGGATTTTTACTTTTTAAAGATAATCTAAGTATTCATTCTTTATCTGGAGAAGCCAAGATTTCAGGAAGTCTCAGCTGGGTACTATGCAATGTGATCTTAAAGTGAATATGTGGAATATAAAATAATATAAAAAAACTTAAGGAGAATAAGATATGAAGATGAAACTATACATAGAAAAAAAACTAGATAAAATGCATATGGATCAATTAGAAGTGTATTATGAGGTAGTGTTTAATGAAGTAAAATCTATAAATAAAATGCCAAGGGGCGAGGAGCTTATTAAAATTCTTGATGGTATTGATGTTGTTATATCTGATACGGGTAGATTTACAAAGGAAGTTTTATCTAAGCTACCAACACTAAAATATATAGCAAGTACGTCTGCGGGGTATGACGGATTTGACGTGGCATATGCAAAAAAATGCGGAGTTAAATTTAGTAATAATAGTTGGGCTAAAAGAGACGTATGTGCTGAACATGCTATAGCTTTGATGATGGCTGTTGCTAAAAGAATTCCAGCAAGAGATAATAGAGCCAAAACTGGTAAATGGGAACACGGAGATGGTGGTAGATTAGGGATGGATTTTACAAACAAGACTCTAGGTATTATTGGAGCAGGTAATATTGGTCAAGAAATAGCTAGAAAACTGTCAGGATTTAATATGAAGGTATTTTATCATAATAGACATAGAAACATGGAATTCGAAAAAGAGTGTGGAGCTGTTTATACAGATATAGAAACACTTTTAAAAGAATCTGATTTTGTAACAACTAACATGCCTCTATCTACAACAACCACAGCTTACATGAATCTTGAAAAATTCAAGATGATGAAGCCAACTGCTATATATGTTAATATCTCAAGAGGCAAAGTATCGGTAGATCGGGATCTAGTTACTGCCTTAAAAGAAGGTATAATATGGGGTGCTGGACTTGATGTACTAGAGCATGAGAAAGACGTTAGAAACACTGGTGGGCTTAAATTACCGGTAATCAAAGAATTATTTTCACTAGAAAACGTAGTTATGACACCTCATGCAGCTGATATGAGCATTGAAGGTAAGAGAAAAGAGCTTGTCGAAGTAGTAGAAAACGCTATTAGATTTGCTAAGGGCGAAGATCTTCTTGATGAGGTGGAACCAAAATAGATTGTTTTCATGGATAATAAAAAATAAATGAGGGAAATGAATTAAATAAGCAAAAATATATATTGCAACTTAGAATTAGTTATTTTGTTAGTTGTATTTATTAAAGAAAGTGTGATATTATAATACAATTACATAAAATCAAGTTTAAAGAGGTAATAATGAGTGACTACGAAATAAAAACAGATCATTTCTTTATTAGATTATTATATTTTTTCATAAGTTTAGCTGGGATAGCAGTTGGAGTTGCTTTTATTTTCTTAGCAAATATAGGGACGGACCCTATAAATGTTTTCGTGCAGGGTTTATCTATATCCTTTGGATTAAGCGTAGGAACCTGGATTACAGCACTGTGGGTTGCATTTATAGTTTCTTCAATGATTTTAGGAGTTAAGCCCTATATAGCTACGATTTTAGATGTAATTCTTTTCGGTT
>JBEPWV010000130.1:0-4251 GCA_041642175.1 Clostridia bacterium | reverse complement strand
AATTTTCCGTTGTGAGATAATATTTCTCCCACTTCCTTTGAAGCTAAGAAATCTACAACAGGCTGAATCTTGTCTTTATTATCTTTTTTAGTGAGCATAAAAATCGGACTGATTATAGCGCCGTCTTCAGGCCAAACAGGAGTCATTGGACTGTTGCCCTTAGCAAGTCTTGTAAAAAAGAAAGGCATAATAGTTACTATTGGTTTCCCAGTGCGTTTAGCATGAGATTTTACCATTTCTGATGGGTGCATGCTTTTCTTTAAAGTTTTTCCCAACTTTTCAACTCCGTCTTCTCCGTAGTTTTTATAGATATTTAGAAGTATAGCATTAAATAAGTCAAAGTCACCTATTGGTAAGCTTACGCTGTTTTCAAAATCTCCTTCTAAAATATCTTTCCAGCTCTTAGGCATTTTTCTATCTCCAAGTTCATCTTTGTTTACTAAAAAAACTGCTGGTACAACACCAAGCATGGAATACTCATTATCAGGATCCTTAAGATCGATATAGTCGTTATTAAAATCTTTATTATATTCTTCGTATCCTGTAAAGTCTTGGAAAACATGTTGTTTTTTGAATTTACCCATTAGTTCATTATCAAAAAATAAATCGAACCCAGCTGACATAAATATATCTGATAAATCATCAGAAGATTTTCCGTTTTGAATATCTTCCTTTAACCAATCTACTCCCATAGAAGCTGGTTTTAATTCATAATCTATTACAGTATCATCTTCTTTATTCTCGTACCATTTGTTAAGAGCCTCTAGGAGTGGATTTTTTATAGGGCAGGGCAAAATACCAAGTATTTTTACATCTGCTTTCTCCTGATTTTCCTTAATTCCCGATGTTATATCTTCTTCAAGATTGTTTTCTATAAGATCTATCAATCTATCCTCAAAGGTATCAGGATTGATTTTTTTTGATTTTAAAGCTGTTTCTAAATTTATTACCTTAGCTATAGTTTTTCTTTTAGCTTCGTCTTCTATAGTTTTAAAGCCCAAGGATATCAATAAATCCTTTGCCTCTTTATATTTTTCAGTTACATCGTAAACTGTATCTTTCATATCAAAATATTTATTTGCCATAATATCTATCTCCTTTTTTATTATGAGTAGATGATAACATTTATTAAAAATAAAATACGTAACATATGTTACAAATATACATTAAAATTCTCTAATAGGTGGTTCTTTCTTTTTGTAAGTAAGCATTAAAATTGAAAAAATAATAATAACTGCACCAAATCCTTGATAGAGAGTAATTTTTTCATTTAAGAAAATTATACCAGCACTCACCGTCACTACTGGGATGAGATTTATAAATATATTACAAACTGTTGCCTCTAAAGTTTCTAATGCATATATAAAAAATAGATATGCTGCAGCAGAGCTTAAAACACCTAAATAGATCACATGTATGTATATGCCTACTGGTAAATTAAATATATTGGAGTTATTAAAAGGCATCAACAACCCAAAAAAAACAAAGCCTATTAAAGTTTGATAGTATGTAATAGTTATAGTAGTATATTTCTTGTATAGTGGCTTTGATAAAAAAGTATATACAACCCAGGAAATAGATGCTAAAAGTATAAGTGCAGATCCTATAAGCATATCAATAATATCTCTTTTAGGATCGAAGCCTACTATAAGAATAACACCTATTACCGAAAGGGTAACACTGATTATCTTCTTAGCTGATAACTTTTCTTTATTAATTATTGTTTCTGAAATCATAGTTAATACAGGGATTACCGCAATAAGAATAGAAGCAGTAGAGGCTGTTAGATATTCCATGCCGTAGTTTTCAAACATAAAATATAAAAACACACCGGAAATTCCTCCTGCAAAAAATATTTTCATATCTTTTTTCTCCAATCTTACTTTTGGATATTTAATTTTCTTAATTATATATAAAGTAATTACAGATAAAAAAAATCTCCAAAATGCTAAAGATATTGGATTTAAGTAATCCAGGGATGCCTTAGTACTAATAAAAGATATTCCCCAAATTAAAACAGTTGCCAAAATTGAAAAATATCCTATTGTTTTTGAGTTGTTCATTATTACTGCCTCCTGTATAATGTATATATGTATCAGAATTATTCAATAAAATCAATTATAACATAGCAAAAATATATTTTCTATAAATGAGGTGTCCTATGAATTTAAATTTAATACTTACAGCAGTAACTCCAGGAATTGCATTAGCTGTAATTATATATTTTGTAGATAAGCACGACAGAGAACCGGTTAAACTTCTTATAAAAACTTTTGTAGGAGGAGCAATAATAACTATACCAACGATTTTTTTAGAATCTTTTTTAGTTGGATTTAATATTTTCGGAGGTATTATAGGTATAGCATACCAGGCTTTCATAGTAGCAGGGTTTTCTGAAGAATTCATGAAACGACTAGTAGTTAATAAAGTAGCTTATTACGATAAACATTTTGATGAAAAGTTGGATGGTATAGTATATGCAGTGTTTTCAGCCTTGGGATTTGCAACAGTTGAAAATATTATATATGTAGTATTTAGATTTTCTGATGTAGAGAGTGTTGGAGTTTACCGAGCCATATTATCGGTGCCGGCACATATGCTTTTTGCGGTAACCATGGGTTATTATCTATCATTGGCTAAATTTTCTAAGACCGAGTCAGAAAAAAGATTTTACTACAAAAAATCTCTTACTGCACCTATGATTCTCCACGGTACATTCAACTTTATACTAATGTCCGGTAATGGATTTTTAATGATTCTTTTTATACCATTTGTAATATATTTATGGAGTATTAATATAAAAAAATTAAATATATACTATCAAGAATCTAAAATCATCAATACAGTAGATCCTGACGACGGTGATAACTTATGATAGATTTAAAAAATGGAGAAAGAATAGAAGATCTTCAATGTAGAGGTCTTAGAATAATACAAAACAAAAACTGGTTTTGTTTTGGAATTGATTCCGTACTTTTAGCAAACTACTGCAACCTAAAAGATGGTGAGGAAGTAGTAGATTTAGGTACAGGAACAGGGATTATACCCATACTTTTATACGGAAAAAATAATATAAAAAAGATATTTGGAATTGAAATACAAAAAGAAGTAGCAGAAATGGCAGAAAGAACCATTAAATTAAATAAAGTTGAAGAATTTATAGAAATAATAAACACTAATGTAAAAGATTACAGAAAATATTTGAAAAAGAACCACTTTGATACGGTAGTTTCAAACCCGCCATATATAAAAACTTCCAACAATTTAATAAGTCCTGAGAGAAAAAAAGCTCTTTCAAGGCACGAAATAGAAGGTAATTTAGAAGATTTTATAAAAACAGCAGCAGAATTATTGAAACACAGAGGAAAGTTTTACATGGTATACAGACCAAACAGGTTGGTGGAGGTATTTCAATACATGAAAAAATACAAAATAGAACCTAAGAAAATCAGATTTGTTCAAAACAAAGAGGATGAGGAACCGAATTTAGTACTGATAAAGGGTGTAAAAGCAGCTAATCCTCATTTAATAGTTGAAAAACCTTTAATTGTTTTTAATAAAGATGGAAATTATACAGAAGAGATTAATAAAATATACAGTAGTTAGGTGGTAATAATGGGAAAAATATATGTTTGTCCTACTCCTTTAGGAAACCTTGAGGATATGACATTAAGAGTTGTAAACAGGTTAAAGAAAGTTGATTTTATTGCAGCGGAAGACACAAGACACAGTATAAAACTACTAAATCATTTTGAGATAAATACAAGTATGCTAAGCTATCATGAGCACAATGAGCTAAGTAGATCGAAAGAAATTATAGAAAGAATTAAGAAAGGTGAAGACTGTGCTTTAATATCCGACGCAGGTATGCCCGGAATCTCAGATCCTGGACAAATTCTTATTAAAAAAGCTATAGAAGAAAACATTGAAGTAGAAGTGCTGTCCGGAGGAAGTGCTTTTTTACTAGCACTGGTAGCTTCAGGATTCAATACAGACAGATTCGTTTTTGAAGGATTTCTCCCCAGAAAATCCGGAGAAAAAATCGATAGACTTATAGAACTTAAAGAAGAAAGAAGAACTTTAATTTTCTACGAAGCACCTCATAGAATTATTAAAACCCTTAAAGACATACAAGAAGTATTTAATGACAGAGAAATAAGTGTATCTAGAGAAATAACAAAAAAATTCGAGGAACATATAAGAGGAAGTATATCGGAAGTTATTGATAAACTTAATAAAGGAACTGTAAAA
>JBEPWV010000129.1:0-4262 GCA_041642175.1 Clostridia bacterium | reverse complement strand
GCCGTGAATTGATGAAGTATTTAGTCTATGAATTGTCTCTATATTCTTTTTATTAATTAACCCATTGGCTGCACATTTTTCTAAATGTTTTAACATAATATAGCCTGCCTTAGGTTCTTTTGCCTCTTCCATTAGTTTAATAGGATAATCTCCTATATCTTCTAAAAAAATCAATTGGAAAAGCTGAGGTTTGTTGGAAAAAAAATTAAAATATACTTCATTATATTTTTGAATAGTTTGAAGACAGTCTAAATCCTTTACATCTAAAGACATTATTTCTTCTGAAATTAATTTAAGATAGTCAATAGCACAGTAAGCTAAAAGTTCTTTAAGGTCTTCAAAGTAATTATAAATCGTAGCATAAGAGTATCCGGCTATCTTTCCTACTTTTCGAGCAGTAACCCCTTCAACACCTTCTTCTTCGATTATACTTTTAGCAGCATCAATAAAATATTCAAAGATACGTCTTTCTTTAATTGACTTTTTTTTCATTCAAATATGCCTTTCTATAGTAATCTACTAAAGGTTCAATGTTTTTTCTTCGAGTAAAATCTACAGGATTATCATAAGAATTCAACAATCCCTTTTCATCTGGCGTTCTTTCTTTAGGATCTTTTTTCAAAATGCTCCTTTTCATCATCTTCATAAGTATCTTATCTATAAAGTTTAATGAATTGAAATCAAATCCTCCCCTCATATAAAAGAATTTGATATTCTTTCTTTCTTCTATATCAAAATTAGCATTTATTAATTCTTCATCCAATCCTTCTTTAGGTGGTGTGGCTCCAACACCAAAAACTATAAGTTCTTGATTTTTAATACGAGTCTTAAATTTTTTAAGACCTAAAATACCTGATGCATACAAACTACCTCCGTAAATAATTACATCATAGTCATCTAAATTTACATTTTTAGAAGATTTAAAATCATATAAATGACCATCAACAGCTTCCCTTATATACTCTGCATATTTTTTCGTGAATCCAGTCTTAGATTTATAAACAACAATAGTTTTCATAGCTTCCTCCTTAAATTAACGTTGTTAATTTTATTAACAACGTTAATTTACTACAAAAATATTTATTTGTCAAGAATTTCCCAAAAATAATTTATATTTTTAAATATTCAATTAAGCGTTATCCGGTAAATATAACTAAAACAGCTACAACAGTCATAATGAAAAGTGATATTGATAAAAAGGCTAAGACCCATACAGGAGTAATATCCAGTGTTTTATATGCTAATTTTTTTGAAATTTTATTATATCTCCAGTATGCAAATATGTAACACAGCTGTCCTGTTATAACAAGCATAAGACCTAATATTCTCATTATCCATTTAGGAGCTCCTATATCTAAAAACCTTACTATTCCTAGTCCTGTTGCTATTAAGGCTATTCCAGTTCTTACCCAGGATGTAAAAGTTCTCTCGTTAGCTAGAAAAGTTCTTTCATGAGCAAGATAGGTTCTTTCTGCACTAAGTTTCTCTTTATTAATATTATCATCACTCATATTATCATCTCCTATACAAATTTTTTATATTACAATCCCCAAAATATTGATATAAATAAAGGTGTAACTATAGCTAAAATTATTTGTAGTGGGGCTCCTACTTTAGCAAAATCAATAAACTTATAATTTCCCGGTCCATAAACCATTAAGTTTGTTTGATATCCTACAGGAGTTAAGAGGGGATTACTAGCTGCAAAGGTTACTGCCAAAACAAAGGCAAAGGGATTTGCTCCTAATTTATTAGCCACATCTATTACTATAGGTAGCATTAAAACTACACTGGCATTATTACTGATTAACTGGGTTAAAACTGCAGTAAATAAATAAAATATACCCAAGATTACTATAACAGGGAGATCACTTGTTATACTGAGAAGCTTTACTGCTATATACTCTGCTGTTCCAGTTTTCTCCATTGAAATGCCTAACGGAATCAATCCTGCTAATAGTATGATTACCTTCCAGTCAACAGCCTGATAAATTTGATTTGGTTTTATACATCCTGTAATAATCATGGCTAGAACTCCCATAAGAGCAGATACCACAATTGGAACAATTTCGAATACTGCTAAAGCTATAACCACTGCCATAATACCTAAAGAGGTAATCATTTTAGATTTTTTATAATCTTTAGTGGTTTCCTTATATATAATAATAAAATCTCTTTTTATTCTTTCAAGATTCCCTAAAGTTTTTTCTGTTCCAAGTAAAAGTAAAACATCTCCAGGTCTTAATCTAATATCTTTAAGTTTCTCAGGCAACTCTCTTCCTCTTTTCACAGCTAATACGTAGGAATTATAAGTATTTAAAAAATCTATCTCTTCCATTTTTTTATCTTCTAAACCTGATCCGTTTGGAATTACAACTTCTATAAGTATTTTCTTCATATCTTCTTCTATTTGACTTTTTTTAGTCTTAGTTTTAGTTGCAAATTCTAAATATTCAGATTGCATGATGTCTTCTAGAGTCTCTTTATCCATCCTGATAAGAAGTTGATCCTGTTCTTTAAGAGTCTTTGAACTTAGGGGCTCATCAAGGGATTTTTCAGAACGCAATATTTTAATTACATCCATATCATAATTTTTTTCTTCTTTTATCTGATTAATACTTTTTCCAATGAAGGGGGATTTAGGGGAAATAATTATTTCAGACAAAAAGTATTCAATTTTATATCCCTCAGTAAACTCTTCATCAGGATCTACTCTTCTTGGAGTTATCAAATATCCTACAGTTACTAAATATATAAGTCCAATTGCAAAAATTATTACTCCCATCTTAGTAAACTCAAACATTGAAAAAGGATGATCAATTAATCTTGCTGAAATGTCACTTGCTAAAAGATTTGTAGAAGTTCCGATCAATGTAACTACTCCACCCATCATTGAAGCATAAGATAAGGGCATTAATATTTTTGAAGGTGAAGTTTTTGTTTTTCTAGATAAATTAACTACTATCGGAATAAATATGGCTACTACCGGAGTATTATTCAAAAAAGCAGCTGATATTCCAGCGATTAAACAAATTAAAAATAATTGCTTTTTTTCACTTTTTCCGGTTAAATCAGCAATTTCATCCCCAATAATCTGAACAAATCCGTTGTTTTTTACTGATTCACTTAAAATAAACATAGCTAGAATTGTAATAGTAGCCTTATTAGAAAATCCGGATAAAGCTTCCTCTACTGATATTTTAGTCCAAGGATTTAAAATTACTAGTATCACCGGGATGCTTAATGCTACTATATCTACTCTCAGAATCTCAGAGAAAAACAAAATAATCATTACTGTAATAATAAGAAAAAGAATAATCATTCCACTATTAATAGATATATTTTGCTCTATTTGGGAACTAGCATATACATTAGTAGCGAAAAATATTGAAATCATAACAAGTAATAATACACTTCCAATGATTTTAAAAATATTATTTCTATTATCAAACATTTGTCAGTCACCTGGACTTTCAGAGATATGCGGATTTTTTAGTACCACCTTGCTCTATATCTATATTTATTTATATTACACTTCTAGTATTTTAATATAATACCTTGATTGTTATAACAAAAAAAGGTAAATACAGGAGTAAATACCTTTTCTTTTAAAGTCTATTTAATATTCTGTCTCAATATTCTCCTATTATTAAGTATATCAGAGGATATATATTGTTTCAAAAAATACAAGTTTATTTTTATTTATTCTATAGAATATAGAAATCTAATAATCAAATCTTCTACTTCCTCATATTCCTCCTGGGTGAGCCTTTCTTTAAGATGATCAATTATTAATAAATTTTCATCCTCAGTTATACCATCACTAGATAAGTTCATTAAATAGTTGATATCTATTTTACCTATGTATTTAAATACTAAAGCTTTTTCCTCATCAGTAAGTTCAATATCCATACCCGGTAGTATATCTGAATCTTCTTCAGGGTCTTCTTCAACAACCTCTGTTTCCTCATCAGATTCTGATGTCTGTTCCTCTTCTATAGAGGATTCAGTTGTATTAATAGTATCATCTGCTGCTGCTTCCTCCGGCATTTCCTCAACAATTTCAATTTCAGGTTCAGGTTCACTGATTCGATTATTCATGTTTCTATTTGAGAATGCTGTCATAGAATTTATTAGCGTCATAGATAAAAAAATAAGAAAAATTTTATTCATAATTTTACCTCAATATATTATTTTAGTTTATACTATGATTTTATAATTTTTTTGTAAAGTATGTAAAAGATCAAATATTGTTACAATAA
>JBEPWV010000128.1:0-4298 GCA_041642175.1 Clostridia bacterium | reverse complement strand
AATCTAAAAATTTCTTTGCTTTCTCTTCATTCAAATCTTCCATAATCTTTTCACCTGAAACATCAGAATAACAGAGCTTTGCAGCCGCAGAAATAAGTTTTTCCGGTTCAGGTGTATATCTTAATAGTTTAACATTTAATTTTGTTTCCATCTTCTCCTCCTATTTTGTCTTTATTATATGATAAGACATTATGCTTTCATTATCAATATATTAATTTTTTAACAATCTGTTGAAATTTTATAATTATAGTGTTATTATAATATCAATATTCATGAGAGAGGTTATCAAATGGGAAGATATAAAAAAGGATTAAAAACAAAAAATAAAATTATTCAAGCATCAAAATCCTTATTCTATTTTAACGGATATCGAAAAACTACCGTTCAAGGTATAGCGGATTTAGCTGATGTAAATCTTGGATTAATTTCTTATTATTTTAAAAGTAAGGATAATATAGCTAAAACAATTTTTATTGGGTTTTTAAAAGAAATTGAACAGGAAGTTAGTAAAACTTATCCCGACAATGATAATGATATCCTTCCATTATATATGGCAAAAGAGAGAATATTTTTCGATATTATTTTAAAAAATGAAAATTACCAAAGATTCTACAGAGAAATCATCAACAGCAACATGGTTTTTACTCTTTTAGAAGATTATATTGAAAAAAACTACAACTCTATAAATGATAAAGTAAAAAAAATAAATAATAAAAATCTCATCACTGCATATGCAGCATTAGAAACCGGTGGTCGTTACAATATTTTAAGAAAATATTTTAAAAATACTATTGATTTAGATGTAGATATGGTAGTAGATATATTAGTAGGATGCACTCCAAGACTTTTTGGATATTCTAACGAAGATGTAAGAAAGTTCATAAAAGAATCTCAGGAATATGCTGTAAATATAGATATGAGAAATTTAAAGTTATTAATATAAAAAATGAAGTCCTAGGACTTCATTTTTTTTGGTATTTCTATAATTTTATCTTCAGATTCTTTATAAATCACTATCTTATTACCTATACTCTGAATATATTCAGCATTAAGTTTACTGCATATTTCCAGTGCTGTTTCCTTAGTATCTAATAAACTATTGTTTAAAAGATTAATCTTTATCAATTCTCTTGCTTCTAAAGCTTCTTCTATACTTTTTAAAACTTCTTCAGTTAAACCATTTTTTCCAATTTGTAATACTGGTTCTATTTTATGAGCTAAAGATTTAAGATAACTTCTTGTTTTACCTGTTATAATTTTAATCACTCCTATTCTATATAATCAAATTCTATTCCACATACAGATACGGTATCTCCTTCTTTTGCTCCCAGTTCTTCTAATCTTTCAATTACTTTTTTATCTTTAAGAACCTTTTGAAAGTGCTTAAGAGATTCATAGTCTGAAAAATTAGTAGAATCAACTAATCGTTCTAGGAAGTAACCGTCTGCTATGTATTTATCATTTTCTCTTCTTACATTAATTGTATCAACTTCTTTTTCTTTGTATACTTTATAATCAACTTCTTCATAAAATGTAATTTCATCTTCTGTATTTATAACTTCTTCATAAAGTTTATACAGCAACTTCTTTAAATTCTTTCCTGCAATAGCTGAAATTTCATATATATCATAGTCTTTTTTGAATTTATTTTTTAATTCTATTATTTGACTTTCATCTTTAATTAAATCAATCTTGTTCAATACAATAATCTGCTTCTTTTTACTTAATACTTTACTGTAATTTTCTAATTCTTTATTGATTTTATTGAAGTCTTCTAATGGATCTCTTCCCTCGAAACCGGAAGCATCTATAACGTGGGCTAATATTTTAGTCCTTTCTATATGTCTAAGGAAATCATGTCCTAGTCCTGTTCCAGTAGATGCTCCTTCTATAAGCCCGGGAATATCAGCAACCACAAAACTTTTTTCATCATCAAGATGTACTACTCCTAAATTTGGTTTCAGGGTAGTAAAATGATAGTTATCGATTTTAGGCTTTGCTGAAGAAATTTTAGATAGTAAAGTAGATTTTCCTACATTTGGAAATCCTATTAAACCGACATCTGCAATCAATTTAAGTTCAAGAATTACAGTTATTTCTTCACCTCTTCTTCCTGGCTCTGCAAATCTAGGGGATCTTCTTGTAGAGCTTTTGAATTTAGTGTTTCCTCTACCACCTCTACCACCTTTAGCAATTACAAATTCCTGATCAACTTTAACTAAATCAGCTATTACTCTATTAGTTTCTTCGTCTCTTATAATAGTTCCTTTAGGTACGCTTAATACTATATCTTCAGCGTTTTTGCCGTATTTATTTTTATTTCTACCGTTGTCACCGTTTTCAGCTTTTATTATTCTTTTGTATTTAAAATCCATTAAAGTTCTTTTTCTTTCGTCTACTTTGAAGATAATGTTTCCACCATTACCTCCATCGCCACCGGATGGACCACCCATAGGTTCATATTTTTCTCTTCTAAAAGCCACAGCACCATTTCCACCGTCTCCAGCCTTAAGTTCAATTTTAGCATAATCTACAAACAATTTATCACTTCCTTCATTAAAAAAAACCTACCAAATAGTAAGGTAGGTTCAATATTTATGCTTGTTTAGAATATACACTCACTTGCTTTCTTCTTTTGTCTTTTCTTTCGAATGTTACAATTCCATCTACAAGAGCAAATAAAGTGTCATCGCCACCCTTTCCAACGTTATTTCCCGGATGTATTTTAGTTCCTCTTTGTCTTACTAAGATATTTCCTGCAACAACATACTGTCCATCGCCTTTTTTCAATCCCAGTCTTTTTGATTCACTATCTCTACCGTTTTTTGTGCTACCTACACCTTTTTTATGTGCAAATAATTGTAAATTTAGTTTTTTTAACATTGTTACACCTCCTCATACTTCAGAGTAATATAATCACTGTAGTCTTCCATCAACAATTCAATGCCAACTAAGAAATTTTCAAACAAAAGATTTGTGTTTTTATTTTGCTTAGTTAGCTTAACAACTAACAACCCTTCAGGTTCATTTTCTTCAATATCAATATACTTTTCATTAATTTTACCTACTGAATTTAGTGAATTCAGTAACGTATATGAAAGAATTGAAACTGCTGAACAAATGATATCTTTTCCACTTTCATCATAATTTGAGTGTCCAAATATTTCTACACCAACAAATGATTTATCATTTTTCTGCATTTTGATATATATCATAATTAGCCTTCAATCTTTTCAATTTTAACTTGTGTGTAAGGTTGTCTATGTCCTTGTTTCTTTTTATAATCTTTTTTAGGTTTATATTTAAAAACAATGATTTTCTTATCTTTATCATGCTTTACTACTGTTGCATCAACTGCAGCGCCTTCTAAATATGGCTTTCCGATTTTTAAATCACCATCTTTAGATATAAGCATAACTTTATCAAATTTATATTCATTTCCTTCTTCAACGTCTAGTTTTTCCACTCTGATTTCTTCGCCTTCTTGTACTTTGTACTGTTTTCCACCTGTTTCAATTACTGCATACATCTAAAACACCTCCTCATACCAGTCTCGCCCGTGTAGGTACTTTCGTTTTAAAACCTAGTTGGTGCGGCTACTTACGAATTAATAGTTTATCAAATTAATTCGCCATTGTCAATATAATCATGAAATAAATCCCTTATATTTATTCAAATATCATGTCTTCCCTAACTATCTTATAGTCTTTTATATTTAAAGTCAATCTTTTTAAAAGGTCTACCAGTTCTTCCATTTTTATGGCACCTTCATTTGAAAAAATACCGTGAACTTTTAATGTCGCATTATTATTTTTAAAATCTACTACTTCAATTTTTTCTATAAATTTTCTTCCGTCAAATCTTTTTACCTTTTTTCTTCTTTTCTTGATTTTAATTCTTTCAACTATTTGCTCTTCTTTAAAAAATTTATCTATTATACTATTTAATTCACCTATGTCTGTGTTTTGTAATTCTAAATCTATTTTATATAATACATATTTTAGTCTAGCGGCAAGAGTTTTGTTGTTATCTGATTCTTCTGCATCTATAACCTGAAAAAACTCTGGAAGGACTTCATTCAATCTCTCTTTAATAGTATCGGGGTTTTCAGAATCTTCTAATTCTATCTCTATATAATCTCCGTAGGTTTCTAGTCCTAATGATAAAGGCATTGCAAAAGAAAATTTCGGATGTGGATTGTATCCTTGAGAATACAAAATATCTATTTCCGCTCTTCTAATAGCTCTTTGAAGAAGTCTAATGGTATCTAAATGTGAAATGAATTTTAATCTATCAAC
>JBEPWV010000127.1:0-4313 GCA_041642175.1 Clostridia bacterium | reverse complement strand
ATATTCAAGCTGCCCATCTAGTAAAAAAGGTGGAAGATTAGGAGAATTCTCTAGAGGACAAATGGTGCCGGAATTTGAAGAAGTAGCATTTAACATGGAAGAGGGAGAAATTAGCGATCCAGTTAAAAGTCAATTTGGTTATCATATAATTCAACTTGATGAAAAAATACCTGCAAAGCAAAAGACATACTATGAAGTAGAAGACCAAATAAAGCAAGAGCTTCTACAACAAAAGCAATTTCAAGTATACAACGATAATGTACAAAAGCTTAAAGATAAATACAATGTAGAAATGGACCCTAAAGAAATTATAAGCTAAAATGTACTATGTTTATATTCTTAGGTGCAGGGATGATACCTTATATACCGGTTATACCAATAATCTTGAAGAAAGAGTACAAACTCACAACAGTGGGAAAGGTGCAAAGTATACAAGAGGTAGACTCCCGGTAGAACTTCAATACTTTGAAAAATTCGAAGATAAAGGTCAGGCACTAAAGAGAGAACATGAGATAAAAAAATTAAGCAGGGCAGATAAAGTCAAGCTTATCAATAATAGGAAGTCTAATCTTTAGGTTTCCTATTATTTTATTTTGTATAAGACCATCTAAGACAGTATAGGTTAATATAACTAAGGTTTAAAGACCTGAGAGTATTTCAGCATGTTAGATAATGGTAGATGTATACACAGGTTGACTCAGTAGATTTGATAATATAACCTATATAACCTATAATTAATAATCGAAATTAATAAGAGAACACCAGATTACTTGTGTGTATTTATTATTAAAAAATTTGAAAGGATTGATAAAATTGTTAACAAAAGAAGACGACGACTATTGCATTTTAACTGAGAGAGACGAGAAATTAAAAGAAGAAATAATTAAAGAGGTAAAAGATAAGAATATTAAATTTATAAGGCTTAATTTTACAGATATATTTGGATTTGGGAAAAATATAGAGATTACAGCCGATGCCCTTGAAAACACGTTAGAAGGAGATTTAATGTTTGATGGTTCATCAGTAGATGGATTTGGAAGAGTAGAAGAATCTGATATGTACCTAATTCCGGACTTGGAAACATTTAAGCCAGTACCTCTAAGACCTAATGAAAATGGAATAGCACAGATCTTTTGTGATGTTTACGATAAAGATAGAAAGCCCTTTGAGGGAGATCCGAGAAATATACTTAAAAGAGCATTAGATGAAGCAGAAGAAATGGGATACGAATTAAACGTAGGCCCAGAGGGAGAATTCTTCCTATTTAATACAGATAAAGACGGAGAACCTAGATTTGATATACATGATAATGCTGGATACTTCGATAACTCACCTGTAGATAAAGGAATAGATGCTAGAAGAGACATGATATTGAAAATGAAGGAAATTGGATTTTCAATAGAAGCTTCTCATCATGAAGTTGCAAGAGGACAGCATGAGATAAACTTTAAATATGGTCAAGCATTAGATGTAGCAGATAAATGGATGACTTTTAAGCAGATTGTAAAAAATATGGCACAAAACCACGATTTATATGCATCATTTTTACCTAAGCCTTTTTCAGAAGACAGCGGTAATGCAATGCACTGCAACCAATCTTTAGTAAAAGATGGTAAAAATGTATTTTATGATGAAGATGGAGATAATAAACTAAGTAAAACTGCAGAGTACTACGTTGGTGGATTAATAAAGCATGCTAAAGAAATAGCAGCAATATGCAACCCAATTATTAATTCATATAAAAGACTTGTACCTTATTATGAGGCTCCTACAAATGTAGCTTGGTCTGCATCAAACAGGTCGGCATTTATAAGAATACCTAACAGTAGAGGCAATAGAACCAGAATAGAACTTAGGACACCAGATCCAACAGCTAATCCATATCTTGTATATGCAGTTATGTTAAAAGCCGGATTGGAAGGTATTAAAAATAAAATTGAACCACCGGAAATGGTGAACAAAGATATATATAATATGAGTAAATCTCAACGTAAAGAATATAATGTAGAAAAATATCCAAGCAATCTTTATGAAGCATTAAAGTATATGAATGGAAGCAACTTAGTTAAAGAGACTATGGGAGAACATGCTTTTGAAGTATTCTATAATGCAAAAATAAAAGAATGGAGAAGATTCTCTAGTGAAGTACATGACTGGGAAATCAAAAATTATTTAAAAAATTACTAAGAATATTACGGCGGCTGTTTCAGCCGCCTTTTTAGTTGCAAATATGTCCTATTAGTTATAAAATTAAAGAAGTGTTATAAATAAAGGAGGATACTATGAGTACTCAAGAAAAAGAATTAGTAGTTTTGTGGACGGATGATAATATAACAACTGTGGAAAATATGATTTTTATGTATACATATAATGCAAAAAAGAAAAAATGGTGGGAAGAAGTTACTCTCGTCATATGGGGAGCTTCAACGGATTTGGTAGCTAAAAACGAAGGTATACAGAAGAAAATAAAAAACATGATAGAAAAAGGTGTAAAAGTAAGAGCATGTAAGGCATGTGCAGAAAACTTAGATGCTGTAAAAATTCTTGAAGAATTAGGAGTAGATGTCCTGTACATAGGACAGGATTTAACAAACTATCTTAAAGAAGACAAATACAAAGTACTCAGCTTATAGGAGGAAGATTTGAAATTTGAAAATTACAGATATGATAAAATCGATATAAAAGATTTTAGCGAAAAATTCAATAAACATATTGAAAAATTTAATGATAGTGGTACATTTGAAGAGCAAAATAAAGAAATGACAAAATTAATTGAATTAAGAAACCATTTTGAAACTATGGCTACATTAGTTGAAATAAGACAATCCATTGATACTAAAGATGAATTTTATGATAAAGAGAAAAATTACTACGATGAGATAAGACCAATATATCAAGGTCTTGTTACTAATTACTATAAATCTCTAATTAACTCTAAGTTCAAAAAGGATTTAGTTAATGAGTGGGGAGAATGGATATTTAAAATAGCCGAACTGGAGATCAAAACCTATTCAGATGAGATTGTTGAAGATTTGAAGTTGGAGAATAAATTATCGACACAATATGCTAAACTTTTAGCATCAGCAGAAATCAAATACGACGGTAAAGTATTAAATTTATCCCAAATGGGACCATATTTACAATCAATGGATAGAAATGTAAGAAAAGAAGCAGCAGAAAAAGCTACTGAATTTTTCAAAGAAAATGAATCAAACTTTGACGAAATATATCATAAGCTTGTAAAAGTAAGAGATAAAATGGCAAAAAAACTAGGGTATGATAATTTTACAGAATTGGGTTACCTTAGAATGGGAAGGTCTGAATACGGACCTGATGAAGTAGCTGTTTTCAGAGATCAAGTACATAAAAATATTGTACCTATAGCAAACAAAATCAGAAAAAAACAGGAAAAAAGACTTGGTTTAGATAAAATCAAATACTACGACGAACCATTAGAGTTTTTAACTGGAAATGCAAAGCCAAAAGGCGATAAAGACTGGATGGTTAACAAGGCTAAAAAAATGTATTCTGAATTATCTCCGGAAACAAAAGACTTTTTTGAATTTATGACAGAAAAGAATCTTTTGGATTTAGAAACAAAACCAGGTAAAAGCATGGGTGGATACTGTACATATATACCGGAATATAAGTCACCTTTTATTTTTGCAAACTTCAACGGTACTTCGGCTGATGTTGATGTTTTAACTCATGAAGCAGGACACGCCTTTCAGAATTACCGAAGTAGAGATTTTAAAATTCCAGAATATATATGGCCTACTTTAGAAGCCTGCGAAATCCATTCTATGTCAATGGAATTTATAACATGGCCCTGGATGAATCTGTTTTTCAGAGAAGAAACAGATAAATATAAATATTCACATCTTTCATCTGGAATACTTTTCATACCATATGGAGTACTAGTAGATGAATTTCAGCACTGGGTATATGAAAATCCAGAAGCAACTCCTAAAGAAAGAAAGAAAACATGGAGAAAAATGGAGAAAAAATACCTGCCTTTAAAGGATTATGACGGAGAGGATTTTTATGAGAGAGGTGGATACTGGTTTAGACAGGGACATATATTTAGAGATCCATTTTACTATATAGATTATACACTAGCTCAAATATGCGCATATCAGTACTGGATTAAGTTTAACGAAGATAGAAATAGTGCTTGGAAGGATTATTTAAAGCTTTGTAATGCAGGAGGAAGCAAACCTTTTTTAGAGCTGGTGGAATATGGTAATCTTGAAAGTCCATTTAACAAAGAAACTGTTGAAAATATTTCTACACCAATCGATGATTGGTTAAGC
>JBEPWV010000126.1:0-4317 GCA_041642175.1 Clostridia bacterium | reverse complement strand
TAAATTCAGCTAATTCTATGGCATCTTTAATAGTAGATCCCGGATGACTAGAAATAAAATACGGGATTGCATACTGTTCCTTATTTATGTCTTTATTTATCTTATAGAATTTGTCCTCGAATTTTTTGTAAAGTTCAATACTCGGTTTATTCATAAGTTTAAGTACTTTGGAAGATGCATGTTCCGGTGCGGTTCTTAACTGTCCGCTTATATGATGTTGACACAATTCTTTAAAAAAATCATCTTCGTCATCATGCATTAGATAATCATATCTAATTCCAGATCTAATAAAAACTTTTTTCACACCTTTCATTCCTCTAATTTCTCTAAGTATTTCCAAGTACTCTTTGTGAGTAATCTTTAAATTACTGCATTTAGGATTTATACATTCCTTATCTACACATACTCCATGCTTTATTTGTTTTTCACAAGCTTTATCTCTGAAATTTGCTGTTGGTCCCCCAACATCTGTTATGTATCCTTTAAATCCATCTATTTTAGTTAAGGTTTTTGCTTCCTTTACTATAGATTCTTTACTTCTTTTTTGTAAAACTCTCCCCTGATGGAAGGTTAATGCACAGAAAGAACAGTTGCCGTAACATCCTCTGTTTGCTGTTATACTAAATTCCACCTCATTTAATGCAGATATCCCTCCAAATTTCTCATAAATAGGGTGATAAGTTCTTGTGTAATCTAAACTATATATATCATCCATTTCTAATACACTCAGTGGTTCTGACGGTTTATTAGCTACAACATATAGATCTCCATAATCCTCTACTAAAATTTCTCCGACTATACTATCTGTATTCTTATATTGCATCATAAAGCTTTTAGCAAATTCTTCTTTTGATTCTTGTATTTTTTGATAGGAGGGTAATATTTTGTATTCATATAATCTATCTAAAGTTTTTGTTCTAAATACGGTGCCATCTATATATGTAATTTCTTCAACAGGTATATCTGACTCTAATGATTCGGCTATGGATATAATAGCTTTTTCTCCCATGCCGTAAACTAACAAATCTGCTGCTGAATCTAACAATATTGATCTCCTAATACTGTTGGACCAGTAATCGTAGTGAGCAAATCTTCTCAAGCTACTTTCTATTCCACCAATAATAATAGGAACGTCTTTATATGCTTCTCTAATTTTATTTCCATATACTATTACAGCTCTATCCGGCCTTAATCCAGCTTCATCCTTTGGAGAGTATATATCTTTTTTTCTTCTTTTTTTAAAAACAGTATAATGGTTTACCATTGAGTCAATATTGCCTGAAGTTACTAAAAAAGCTAACCTAGGTTTTCCTAATTTTTTGAATTCGTCTAAATTATTCCAATCCGGTTGTGGGATAATTCCAACTTTATATCCATACCTTTCAAGCAATCTACTAATTATTGCAGTACCAAAAGATGGGTGATCTACATAAGCGTCACCGGATACAATTATAAAGTCTAGATTTTTCCATTTTCTTTTTTGCATATCTGATTTATTTACTGGTAAAAATTCCATTTTATCACCTTGTAAGATTATAACATAAATACTCTACATATAAATAAAAATCTCTTATATAAGAGATTTTTATTTATATGTGTTTGTTAATTTTTCTTTTATTAATATACCTAATTCTATATACTGAACACTTGGGTATTCTTTTTTACCTTCTGTTATTTTTTCATACAGAATTTCAATGCTTCTAATGATTTCTTCTCTTTGATTTTGGTAAACCGTCGCTTTTACTACGTTTTTTCTTATCAAATCTCTTATCTCGTCAGTATTTTCATGTCCTACGAGGACAATATCTTTCTCGTAATCATACATTTTTAATAAATTTCCTACACTCCCGGTAAAACTATTAGTCACATAAATACCATCAATTCCATTTTTGTTTTCTATTTCTTTTTTTATGATTTTTTCAATTATAATTCTATAATCTTCTTCTTCTCCATTTAAAAGTTCTTTATTTTCAATTATTTCAATTATTTTAATATCTTCAAATTCATCATCTATAAGATTTTTGAACCCTTCAATTCTATCCTGCATACATGATAGTATCTTATGTACTCCTACTATTAGTATGTTTCCTTTTCCCTTTAAATATAAGCCCATTAGCTTGCCAGCTATATTCCCAGCCTTAATACTATCTTCGCCATTAAATATCAATCTCTTAGATTTTGGTGAATCACTTATAAATGTTGCTACTTCAATATTTTTCTCTACAAGTTCATCTATTGCTTTTCTACATCTTATATCATCATAGGATATCATGGCAATTCCATTTACTTCTTTTTTTACTAATTTATCTATAGCTCTAATATGTTCTTCTATATTGTATGTCTTTGTTGTTTCTACAATTATTTCTATTCCAAAAGCTTCGAGTTTTCCCTTAACTTCTTCAATTCCTTTGAATACTTCCTGCCAAAAATAGTGTTCCAAATGTGGAAAAACAACACCTATTTTAATATGTTTTCTTCTACTTACAAGAGCTTTAGCAATAGGACTTTTAGTATAGTTTAATTTTTCAATAGCTTCAAGTACTTTTTTTTCAGTATTTTTTGCTACATTACCTTTATTATTTATAACTCTATCTACTGTGCCGGTGGATACTCCTGCTTCTTTCGCTACATCCTTTATCGTTGCATTCATAGTTAGACCCCTTAAAAATTAATAATATGATAGATATTATCATACAATTTATTTTTTTACAAAAAACCTCCCCTTTTAATTAAGGAGGTCTTTATGTTTTTTTAACAATAACGAATAAATAAGAAGGCTCATGCCTTCTTTTAGCAATAGTCTGTTTTTATAATAAAAATTCTTTTGCTTTTTCTTCTCCTTTTAGTACTCTTAAGGCACCTAAAGTCAAAGATTTCATTTCGTTTTCTCCTGGCATTACTATTATATTGCCTAAGAAATCTATTCTTTCTTTTATAAGACTAATCAATTTTTCTGAGTATGCCATTCCCCCTGTAATTACAATTCCGTCCATTTCTCCTTTCAAAACAGTTGATAATTGTCCAACTCCTTTTGAAATTTGATAGGCCATAGCTTCGTAAACAAGTTTTGCTTTTTTATTACCTTCTTCTATCATTTTTTCAACTTCACGTAAATCCGCTGTACCGAGATGAGCTTTTAATCCGCTGTTGCCTCTCATTTTCTTTGTTACATCTTTTTGAGTATAATTATCTGAAAAACACAATTTCACTAATCCTCTTCCTGGTAATCCTCCAGATCTTTCAGGAGATAACGGGCCCTCGTCATCAGATAATATATCTATCATTTTACCATTTTTATGGGCTGATAGTGTTATTCCTCCACCTAGATGTGCCACTACAAATCTACAATCCTCATATTTTTTACCTAAGCTTTTAGCTGCTTCTATGGCAGATGCTCTCATATTTAATGTATGAGCCAAGCTTTCTCTTTCTATTTCCGGTATTCCCGTCACTTTAGCCAATGGCTCTAGTTCATCTACTGCTATTGAATCGTAAATATATGCTGGTATATTAACTAACTTTGATATCTCGTAAGCTATCAACGCTGCTAAATTTGAAGCATGTTCTACTCTAGGTCTGTTTTTCAAATAATCAACCATTATATCATTTACTATATAAGCTCCCGCTTTTACTGGGGGAAGAACGCCTCCTCTACCTACTACTGCATCTAGTTTTTTGATGTCGTAGTTATTTTTTTCTAAAAAGTTAAGAACAATTTTTTCTCTAAATTCAAATTGATCTTGAACTTTTTCAAACTTTGCTAAATCTTCATCTTTATGTCTTAAAGTCTCCGTTAAAATTTCTTTTTTATCTTCATATAGTGCTATCTTTGTAGACGTTGAACCAGGATTAATAGATAATATCTTATACATATGTACCTCCTTAAATTTATATTAATAAAATTATACCAAAACAAATATGACATATCAACATATCTTTTGCCTTTGTTCTTTTTTCAATGAACTTATTTTGAATTCGTTGTAACTAATTGATAAAAATGTACTCATCCCAATAGTTAAAATGAGATATATTAAAAGAATCATTGTTAAATTGTATTTTCCAATTGGGAGAGTTCTAGATATAACACTTAGTATTAATGGATGTATTAAATATATGTAGTAGGTACTTTTACTTAGTTTTCTTATTTGTTTATTTTTAAAGAATCCTATGTTTTCTACATTTATGGATATATTAAACAGAAAAAATATTCCCGATATAGAGAAGGTAAACCATGCATAATCCATCAAATCGTATCTTTGAAAATAGTAAAAAGCTGCATAGAAAAAAGTTGAGATTAAAAATATAATAAAAGCCTGT
>JBEPWV010000125.1:0-4335 GCA_041642175.1 Clostridia bacterium | reverse complement strand
TGGTGTTGAAGTTAAGTTTTACTCATCAAGAGTTGATTTAGACGGAAAACTTGAAACAAAGGTAGAAAATCTATTTGCCGGAGGAGACGGAGCAGGAATAACAAGAGGACTAGCTCAATCGTCAGCCTCAGGAGTAGTTATGGCAAGAGAAATTTTAAATAGAATCGAAAGTTAGGAGATTAATATGCCAAATTTAGTAATATTAGGAGCCCAGTGGGGCGATGAAGGAAAAGGTAAAATCACAGATTATTTAGCTAAAGAATCAGATATGGTAGTAAGATACCAAGGTGGAGATAATGCAGGACATACTGTAGTTATTGGAGACCAAAAGTACAAACTACATCTAATTCCCTCGGGGATTTTATATGGAAATGTACCATGTATAATCGGAAACGGTGTTGTTTTAAATCCTAAATCCTTAATAGAAGAAATTAAGTATTTAGAAGACTTGGGTATTTCTTTAGAAAGTCTTATGATATCTGATAGAGCGCATATTATTTTTCCATATCATGTAGAAATAGACAGACTTGAAGAAGAAGCAAGAGGAAAGAAAAAAATCGGAACAACTGTTAAAGGTATAGGACCTTGCTATAGAGATAAGGTAGAAAGAACTGGGATTAGAATATGTGATTTTGAATATCTGGATTCTTTTGAAGAAAAGCTAAGATACAATATAAAAAGAAAAAATGATTTTCTTACAAAATACTACGAAGCAGATTCTTTGGATGAAGATAAAATAGTAGAAGAATATATTGGATATTTAAATAAACTTAAAAAATACATAGTAAATACACAGCCAATTATTAGAAAAGCAGTAAATGAAGGGAAAAAAGTACTTTTTGAAGGGGCACAGGGAACACTTCTTGATATAGACTTTGGAACCTATCCTTATGTAACTTCTTCTCATCCAATTTCAGGAGGTATTCCTATAGGAACGGGATTGAGTCCTTATGATTTAGAGAAGTCTTTAGGAGTAGTAAAGGCTTACACTACAAGAGTAGGAAAGGGTCCCTTCCCAACAGAACTATCTGATGAAACCGGAGACTATATTAGAGAAAAAGGATTTGAATACGGAACAACTACCGGAAGACCTAGAAGATGTGGATGGCTTGATATCGTTATGTTAAATTACTCGAGAGACATAAACGGTCTTACAACAATGGCAGTAACTAAACTTGATACTTTATCAGGGTTAGATAAATTGAAAATATGTGTAGCATACGAACTTGAAGGTAAAAAAATAGATTATTTCCCATCTAGCTTAGAGACTCTATCAAAATGCAAGCCGGTTTACATTGAAATGGATGGTTGGAAGTTTGAAGATGTAGAAAAAGCAAATACTTATGAAGAACTTCCAGAAAATGCAAAAAAATATGTAGAAAAGATTGAAGAACTAACTAATATAAATGCTGGAATAGTATCGGTAGGACCAAAAAGAAGGGAAACATTTATAAGGGAGAAATTATTCATTTAGTGTTGACAAGTAACTTTAACTATAGTATTATATTTAAGCACGTTAAAGTGCTGAATATATAAGACCCATTAGCTCAGTCGGTAGAGCACCTGACTTTTAATCAGGGTGTCCGGCGTTCGAATCGCCGATGGGTCACCAAAGAAAAACAATCGCTGCTGATCAGCGGTTGTTTTTTGTTTTTTTGATAATAATTCAAACTATTTTCTTTTGCATTATTTAACATAATACTATATTTTTAGATATAAAAAAGGTGAATTTTAAATTTTGTCAGAAAAAATGTACACTCTTCTCTTAAATACACTGTACAATACCAGTAATCCTAATAATCCTATGCCAATGGATACAACTGCTATAATTATTGGATAACTAACTTCAACAGATAATCTCTTAGATAAAATTCCTATAAAAGCCCATATTATAACAAGGGTATAAAAAATATCTTTGTTTTTTACAGCAAAAATACCTCCTAATAAAATTGCAACAATTAAAACTAATACAGTCCAAAAAGTATCAGAAAGACCAAAACCATTCCAGTTGAAACTTACAAAAAAAGCACTAAAATTTGCTATAGTAGCAACTGAAATCCACCCTAAGTATATGCTAAAAGGAATATGTACTAGAAATTTAACTTTCGTATTATTTTTGCTATTTCCAATATTTAATTTTTGATACACCATAATTAAAGAAATCAAAAGAAGTAACATTATTACTAAATTGATTGATATCATTAGATTATGCCAAGTGTAAATCCATAGAGAATTCAATAGATTTGAGATAATAAACCAGTATCCTATTTTTTCTATAAATTGAGTATTTTGACTTTTAAAACTTAAAATTAATTGATAAACTACAAATATACCTAATAGAGTATAGATTAAACCCCAAATTGAAAAAGTAAAACCAGCTGGAGTAAATAAATTAATATAGTTATCAGAAACCTCTCCGGTTGTAAGTCCGTTAATAGGTAAAATGTTAGCCATTGCGTTTACAGCTAATACTAAGGCAAAGGTAAATAAATTCAACAAACTTAATGATTTAATTTTCACAATATTCCTCCTTTGATAAGATATATAAAAAAATTACAATTTATACTATTTTATTAGAAAGATTAATAAAACCCCTCCAACAGAATCAATACACCTATATAATAAGCCACCGCTAGAGATATAAGATTTACGATAGAAAGAATTAAACCCTTATTATGATGGTGCTTATAGAAGGCAAATATTGAAATTATAATATAAACTACATTCAAAATTCCTAGAGTAATGATTATAATAAAGCCTACATCAACATTAACAAAAGCAATCATAAGTAAGCTAAATATAATTATAGAAATATTTATTTTCCAAGAGAATTTATTCAATTTCTTTATAGTATTTAGTAAATTACTCATTTTAGCCTCCTATTTATATGTTATTAAGTCTTTTTATTAATTTCCATTTTTTTGAATTTTTTCCAGCAATCATTTTTTTCATCTTTAGAATGAATGTAATTTTTCTTTAAGGTTTCTTTAATTAGTGATTCATTAAGCTAATTTTTCCTTTAGAGTATATATACCCCATAAATAGAAAAATATTATACTTGAATATTCTGCCAGTTGCCTTTTTTAAATATAATAAGAAAAGCAATACCTCTAACACCGAAATCTAGAACCATAGCTACCCAAGCACCTATTAAACCGTAACCTAAAGTTATAGCTAAAAAGTAACCTAATCCAACTCTTATAATCCATGAAGTAAGACCTGTAGTAATAAGGACGGTTTTTGTGTCTCCAGCACCCCTTAAAGCTCCGGCAAATACCATTGCAATAGCTAAGAATGGCTGAGCAACTGCAACTATACGTAAACATATAACCGCGTAGCTTGATATTTCAGGGTCATCAGTAAAGATTCTTATAAAAATTCCGGGAAATAAGAAGAATAAAACACCTAAAACAGACATTAAAGAAACAGCCATATATCCAGCAGTGTATCCTCCCCTTTTAGCATTATCCTTATCTTCAGCACCCAAATACTGTCCTACTAAAGTAGTAGCAGCAAGGGCAAATCCCCACCCCTGCATGAAGGAAATAGATTCAGCGGTGATAGTGATTTTATGTGCAGCTATCATTACAGTACCCAGTGAAGCTACAATTCTAAAAAAAGCTAATTGAGCTGATCTAAATAAAAGCTGTTCTCCCGCTGCAGGCAATCCTATTTTAAATATCCTTCTGATTATATCTTTATCAATTTTAAAATCTTCAAAATCTAAATTGTATTTCCCCTTGGAATTAAAGAGTATTCTTAAAATCAAAAAAGTTGCAATATATCTTCCTGTAGTAGTTGCAATAGCAGCTCCAGTTACACCTAGACCAGCTCCCGGCATGAATACCTCCAAACTATCCCCTAAAAAAGGTAAGGATATAAATACTTCGCGGCTTTCAAATATTAAAAAATAGTTCCCAATAATATTTAGTATATTTGATATACCATTTACTATCATTGGTGTTCTAGTATCTCCAGAACCTCTTAAGGCTCCCGACATAATAAAAGTTATAATTAAACCGGGTAAACCTAATAATACAATTCGCATATATCTCACTGCATAAGGAAAAACTTCAGGTTCTGCTCCCATTAAACTTACAATATTTTTAGAAAAAAGTAATCCAAAAGAGGTAAAAACCAGAGCCATTATACCACTGAGAAATAGTGATTGAAGTATCGTATTCTCAGCATCTTTATAATTTTTAGCACCTATAAATCTTGCAACTAAGGCTGTTGTACCTACACTTAAAGCGGCAAATACTGCTATCATAAGCATTATTGGATTGTCAGTAATACTTATTGCAGCAATTGCAAATCCTCCTACGGCTCCCACCA
>JBEPWV010000124.1:0-4354 GCA_041642175.1 Clostridia bacterium | reverse complement strand
CAGAACTATCTTTAAATTCAACAGCAGAATGCACAATGCTTTCAGGGTGAACAACTATATCTATATCCTTATAAGATATGTCAAATAACCAGTATGCCTCTATCATTTCCAGACCTTTATTCATTAAAGTTGATGAATCTACTGTTATTTTTTTACCCATACTCCAGTTAGGATGTTTAAGTGCTTCATCAACAGTTACATTTTTCAAGAACTTATTATCCTTGCCAAAGAAAGGACCCCCGGAAGCAGTTAAGATGATTTTTTTAATATCTTTTGATTTGTTTCCCTGTAAACATTGGAAGATGGCACTATGCTCACTATCTACAGGAAGTAATTCAACATTGTATTTATCAATTAATTTTTTTATAATACTACCACCAGTAACCAGGGTCTCCTTATTCGCTAAAGCTATTTTCTTGCTGTTTTTAATTGCTTCTATAGTTGGTTCTAATCCTATCATACCGGAAACAGCTGTAAGAACGATATCTGCTTCAGGACAAGATGCGGCTTCTTTTAAACCTTCAAGGCCATATCTTAATTTAGTTTTACAAGATAATCTATTTTTAAGAATTTCGTATTTTTCTTTATTCATAACAGCACAAATTTTAGGTTTATATTTATTGATTTGTTCTTCTAACAAATCAATATTGTTATTGCCTGTAATAGCAACTACATTTATTTCACCTTTATAGTAATCTACTATTTCTAAAGCCTGAGTTCCTATAGATCCTGTAGAGCCTAAAATGGATAAATTAATCATTAATACCTCCTGTTAATATATTATTTAAGTATAGTAATAGTATATAATAAAGATTTGTTATTACAAGTACTTTATTATATAATATTTAGTGAATAATTGAGAGGAGAAACACATTGAATAATAGAATAGGAATAATGGGTGGAACATTCGACCCTATACATTACGGACATTTAGTTATTGCTAATGAAGTATTATTTAAATTTGACCTTCAAAAGATTATATTTGTCCCTACAGGAAATCCACCCCATAAAAGATCAGCAGCTTTAGCTGATGCTTATCATAGATATATGATGACCCAATTTGCAACTATGACTAATCCTAGCTTTGATGTATCGAATATAGAAGTTGAAAAGGATGGAGTTGCATATACAGTGGATACAATAAAAGAATTAAAGAATAAATATAAAAATACCAAACTACACTTTATAACCGGAACAGATGCAGTATTAGATCTTCCTAATTGGAAAGATCCTGAAGAAATTTTAAATTTATGTACCTTTATTTCAGTAAACAGGCCAGGATATGTAACGGATACTTTAGATGATAAATTAGATAAATTAATGGAAAGATATAATGGAGAAATATTAAGTATAAGAGCTCCTCAACTAAAAATCTCATCCACGGACATAAGAAATAGAATTAAGGAAGGTAGACCTACAAAATATTTGCTACCTGAAAATGTTGAACAATATATCTTAAAAAAAGGTTTGTACAAAAATAATGAATAATAAAACAAAAGAGCTTATTAGTGAAATAGGAACTGAAAGATATAATCATTCATTAAGAGTTATTGAAACAGCAGTTGAGCTTGGAGAAATTTACAATGCAGATATAAAAAAAATAAAAAAAGCAGCACTTTATCATGATTGCGGTAAAATAGGTAGCACAGATCAAATAGTGAGAATGGCAATAGAAAAAAATCTAGATTTATCGGAAGAAGATAAAAAATCACCGGAAGTACTTCATACGAAATTAGGTGAATATCTAGCTAAAAACAAATACGATATAGAAGATGAAGATATTTTAAATGCTATAAGATATCATACCACAGGAAGAGCGGACATGAGCCTTTTGGAAAAAATAATATATATAGCAGATTATATTGAACCTAAAAGAGAATTTCCTGGTGTTAAAAAAGTAAGAGAAGAATCAAAAAAAGATCTGGATAAAAGTATTTTAACAGCATTAGAAAATACAATTAACTATCTAGAATCCAAAAATGAATATATTCATAAAGACACTATAGATGCATACAATTTTATAAATAAGAATAGGAGAAGTGATATTTTGAAAGAAAACACACAAAAAGACTTAAAAACATTGCTTGAAGCAGCATCAGATAAAAAGGCATATAATTTTAAACTTATAGATATATCGAAAATTTCCAGCATAGCAGATTACTTTTTGATATGTAGCGCTGGAAATACAAAACAAGCTGAAGCGATTGCTGATAATATAGTTGAAAAAATGTCTGAAAAAGAAATAAAAATTAACCATAAAGAAGGATATAGATCCGGCAAATGGATATTACTAGACTATAATCACATTGTAGTACACATATTTGTTAAAGAAGAAAGAGATAAGTATAAATTAGAAAAGATCTGGTTGGATGGAAAAGATATAGATGTTGAAAAATTTGGTATAGAAAACTGGTCATAGAAGGTAATTATAATTACCTTCTATATTTTTTTTGTTTTCTAACTTTGTATAATCTGTATTTGTTAATTAACCTTAGAATTATTATTAATACTATTATTGCCAGTATAAAGTATATAATTGTTTTTAAAGCAAACAAGGTCAGATTAGTTTCTTCAATGATTACTAAATCTACCTTAAATGCTGCCGTTATGGGAACTAATCCAATTATTTCATCATCTAGTCCATATTCAATATTTCCTAGAATATCACCTTCTTTGATGGGGAGATTGTAATCCTTGACTGAAATAGATTCACTAATATTATCTACACTATCTTTTTTAATTACAGCATTCAATTCATTTGAAGCTATCAAACTAAGATACTTACTATCTCCAGAATTTATCTCAATATTTTTTATAAACTCATTTAAATCTACTAAATTTATTTTTTCGAAATTATCAAATCCGTAATTCAATAGTTTATGAGTGTCAGTGTATACTTCTGTTGTACTTCCATCAATAACTACAGAAATCAAAGACATATTATTTCCTTCAGCACTTCCTATAAGGCAGCTGCCTGCTTCTGGAGTATAACCTGTTTTCATCCCTGTTGCCCCTTCGTACTTCATGTTTACCCATAAATTATTAATTATTATTTGATTTCCGTATCCAGCACCTACTAATAGTTTGTTGGTGCTTATTAAATGTCTAGCTTCTTTTTTTATATTTGTGGCTTCTAGTGTGTATTTAGTTTTGCCAACAATTTTCCTTATTATCTTGTTGTCGTAGGCTGCTTTTGCAATTTTAGAAAGATCATATGCAGTAGTATAGTGATTATCATCATGCAAACCGTGGGCATTGACAAAATTCGAGTTCAAAGCACCTAATTCTTCAGCTTTTTCGTTCATCAATTCTATAAATTCTCCTTCATAGGAAGAATAATTTTTTGAAATAACATCAGCTACATCATTACCTGAAGCAATTAATAAACCATGAAGCATATCCTTTAAGGTTATTTCTTCACCAGGCTCTAAAGCTATATGACTACCGTCAACTTCATAAGGTGTTTCGTCATCTACAACTAAAACATCATCTAAATCCCCTAACTCTATTGCTGTTAAAGCAGTAAGTAACTTTGTTAAACTTGCAGGATATATCTTTCTATTTTCATTGTTACCGTAAAGAACACGACCGCTTTCAGCATCTATTAAAATGTTGCTTTTGCATTCTAAGGATAGGTCGGCGTAAATATTTCTATTTGAAATTATAGTTATAAATAGTATAATAAACAATAAGCATTTTTTCATTGTTAGCCTCCAAATTTAAGTGCAAAACAATTATAACAACAAAACTTTACATTTGTAAATATAAAAAGAGGTTTTTATGAATATTTTAGAAAAAAAAGAACTTAAATTTTTAATTGGTTTATTAGTAGTTGCAGCTTTATTTTTTGGATATAAATATATAGATAGAGATTTTGAAGTATTAAAAACTCAAATTAATGATGATCCTCAATTGAAGGAAATAGCTAAAGAAAATGAATTTATATGGGTAGATCTAGATGGAGCAGTAAATAATCCTGGAGTTTACAAAATAAAGAATGATGCCAGATTATTTGAATTAATTAAACTCGCTGGAGGACTTAGAAATGATGCTTATACAAAAGATTTAAATAGATCCATCAAACTATTTGATGAGGATAAAATTTACATTAACAGCATCAATGAAATTGATAAAGAGAAGGAATCCCTTAAAATAAATATTAATACAGCATCTAAAGAGCAGTTGATGATGTTAAATGGAATTGGAGAAGCCATTTCCAGTAATATACTTATATATAGAGAAACAAATAAATTCAATAAAATTGAAGACATTATGAAGGTAAATGGAATTGGAGAATCAAAGTTTAATTCAATAAAAGAAGACATTAAAGTTAAATAGGAGGAGTTATGAGTAA
>JBEPWV010000123.1:0-4355 GCA_041642175.1 Clostridia bacterium | reverse complement strand
GACCTACTTAATTCAGCCAGTAGCTCAAGAAGGAACTTCAAAATGATTGGTCTAATATTCACTTTCAGTCTAAGGTGAATACTCCCTAATAGCTTCCTCAAGTTTACTTTCTTCTATCACAGCTTTGATTTATTAAATTTTTTTAATAATATATCAGATTGGAATATTTGTCAATAAAAATTTAAATTCTTTTTCATTTCAAAAATAAGGGTTATTGTGATATATTTATTCTATAATTCAAATAAGGAGAAGAATAATATGACTAAAATACCATTAATAATCGATTGTGATCCGGGAGTAGATGATGCATTAACTATCTTTTTAGCTAAATATCTTGATAAATTTGATATTAAAGCAATTACTTCAGTTTCAGGAAATGTTGGAATAGATTTAACTACAAGAAATGCCCTCATTTTAGCAGATTTAATTGACTTAGACTGTGTAGTAGCAAGAGGAGCAGAAGAACCTTTAGTAAAACCAAAGCGTACATCCGGTACGGTACACGGTATAGACGGTATAGGTGGAAGTTTAGAGTTGTTTCCAAAAGAATGTAAAAAAGAACTATCAAAGGACAATGCTTTAACGGTGCTGAGAGATACCTTATTGAATTCGGAAGAGAAGGTAAGTATTGTGGCAATAGGACCCTTGACCAACATAGGCCTTTTATTAAAGGTTTATCCGGAGGTTAAAGAAAAAATAGAGGTAATCAGCATAATGGGTGGAGCTATAAACCACGGTAATGCAACTCCCTGCAGTGAGTTCAATTTTTTTGCAGATCCGGAAGCTGCCAGCATTGTATTTAACAGTGGCGTACCTTTAATAATGGCAGGGATAAATATAACGGCTAAGGCTACTCTTACAAGAGAAAACAAGAAGGAAATAAAAAATATAGGAACTAATATTTCCGAAATAGGTCATAAAATGATAGAAAACTACACATCAGATGATCCTGCTATACACGACCCATGTGCAGTATTAGTCCTAACTCACCCGGAGATGTTTGAGTGGGAGGATTTATATGTACAGATAGATACCAGACCGGGACTTACTCAGGGCATGAGTTATGCAGATTACAGATATAATAATATCAACAAACCAAACTGTAGAGTACTAAGGGATTTAGATATAGAAAAGTTTAGAAGATTTATAATAGATTCTATGAAGTAAGTATATCTGGGAGGAGTAATATGAATATTTTGGTAACAGGAGGACTTGGGTTTATAGGCAGTCATACTTGCGTAGAGCTTATAAATAAAAATCATAGAGTAGTAGTTGCTGATAATCTATCCAACAGCAGCATAGAAACTTTAGAAAAAATAAATAAAATCACCGGTGTAGTACCGGATTTTCATCAAATAGATGTGACTGAAGAATATAGTCTTGAGCAGATATTCAATAAGTATAATTTTGATGGAGTCATACATTTCGCAGGATTTAAGGCTGTAGGAGAATCTGTGGAAAAACCATTAGATTACTACTACAATAATCTGGTAAGCACCATTAAACTAAGCAAAATGTGTCTGAAGTACAGTGTAGATAAATTTGTATTTAGCTCATCAGCTACAGTCTATGGAGATAGTGAATCCCCTTTAAAAGAGGATATGGAACTGCTACCCACAACCAATCCCTACGGAGAAACTAAAGCTATGAGCGAAAGAATTCTTAAGGATACATCTTATGCTAATTCAGATTTTGCAGTGTCTTTGCTTAGATATTTTAATCCTATAGGAGCTCATGAAAGCGGATTGATAGGAGAAGATCCTAAAGGCATTCCAAACAATCTAATGCCCTATATAAGCAAGGTTGCTAAGGGAGATTTGGATAAACTTTATGTATTTGGAAATGACTATGATACTGTAGATGGTACAGGAGTTAGAGATTACATACACGTGGTTGATTTAGCAGAGGGACATGTTGCAGCTTTAGAAAATTTAGAATTTGGTGTTAATATTTATAATTTGGGCACCGGTAAAGGTACTTCGGTACTACAAATTGTTAATGCTTTTACCAAAGTAAATGGAGTTGACATACCCTATGAAATAGTTGGCAGACGTCCGGGAGACATAGCTATATCTTATGCAGATACTCAAAAAGCTGAGAAAGAACTAAACTGGAAGGCTAAAAGAGATATTGAGGATATGGTGAGAGATACCTGGAATTTCCAAAAGGATTAAAGTTTTTTAAAGTTATATTCATTAAGTTTTGATTCTTGGGGCAGAAGCAGATTTGATATTTTATATGCTGTATAAAAACCTAATAGAGTAATGAAAACTGCAAAAGGTGCGTAAATAGATTCAGGCCATTCTTTAAAGAATGGTCTATATTTTAGATAGAAGTAGTTTCCATCTAATAGAGGGTTTAAGGTATATACAAAAGCAAAGTATATTAAAAAATATGTTGATGTTTTCTTAAGTTCTTTAAAGCTGGGACGCCATCCGTAGGCTATATGGGCAAACCAAGGTAGTAGTATAGTTAAAGTATGATTTATTAAATAGGATATACCTATGACGTGATATACAGGATATATTCTTTGAGGATATATAAATGAGCCGTAGGCAAAAAGTCCGAAATAGAACATGGTATCTAGAACTTTGGTATTTTTGGTTACAAGAAAATATATACCCAAGATGGATGATATTCTGCAGATATGAAGAGGTAGTGCTTCCGATACATTAAATCCCGTCTCTAAAAAATACCAGCTGTATAAAAGAAGCTGCTGAAGTACTGAAATAGTTAATATTCCACGGGCAATTTTTTCTGAATTTTCCCTGATTTTATTATTCTTAAATATCATTAGAAATAAAGCAATTGAAAAAATTCCTAAATATATTAGATGATGGATATCAAAAGGACTTATAAATTCTACTCTTTCATCCCAAAATACATTCATAGCTACCTCCAAAAACTGTATTAAAAATATTTTATCATATAGAAAGATGTATTAAAAGAAATCAACCCTCATGTCCTATATTTACCTTGAGTAAATAGTTAATTTATAATAAAATCTTAATGTACTTTTTAACTAAATTATATATAATATACCTATTGAAAATAACGGGAGGTTCAAATGAAGAAAGATATTTATGTTTTATGTGGTGGAAAGTCTGTAGAACACGACGTTTCACTGATTAGTGCATCAGGAATTATTAATTCATTAAATAGAGATAAATACAGGGTAAAACCTATATATATAAATGAAAAAGGATACTGGAAGAGTTTAGGGATAGTTGAAGATAAAATAGAAAAACCTGAAGACCTTATAATAAATGAACCTAGTATTAATTCAGGTTCAATTAGTGAAGTAATAGAAGAAATAATCAATAACAAAAGAGAAAAGGTGGTCTTCCCAGCTCTTCACGGCACTTTTGGAGAAGATGGTAATGTACAGGGATTTTTAAATGTACTGAATATACCCTTTGTAGGTAATGATGTTACTTCTTCAGCGGTATGCATGGATAAGGGAGTTTCTAAAGACATATTGAAATTGAAAAATATACCTCAGGCTAAGTATATTTATATGAATTCAATAGAGTGGAAAAAGGAAAAAGAAAGGTTAATTGAGAAAATAGAGAAAGACTTAAATTATCCTATATTTGTCAAGCCATCTCGTTCCGGATCCAGTATTGGTATAAATAGAGCTGAGAATCACAAGGAATTAATAAAATATATAGAAAATGCATTTTTGTTTGATACAAAAATAGTAGTTGAAGAAGAGATAATAGGTAGAGAAATGCAGGTTTCCGTAATAGGAAATGAAGAACCAAAGGTTTCGGTAGTAGGAGAATTTATACAGGAAAAAAGATTTATGGATTACAACTCAAAGTATATAGATGGAAAGCTAGTACAGGTTATACCGGCGAATATTTCCGATACTACAAGCCAGAGAATGAGAGATCTATCCATAGAAGTATATAATGCTTTAGGATGCAACGGTCTGGCAAGAGTTGACTTTTTTGTTTGTGAAGATGAAAAGTACTATATCTGCGAAGTAAATACTATGCCGGGATTTACCATGAAAAGTATGACTCCTATATTATGGAATAAAACCGAAGGCACAACATACAGTGAACTTTTAGATATACTTATAGAATACGCTTTTGATTTTTACTCCAGGAAAAACTCTCTTGTATATGTAAGGAAGGCAAACTAATGATTAAAAGAAAACTTGAAGAAGTGACTAATATGGTAAAAGGCCACAGTCTTAAAGATAAATACAAAAACATTGAAATAAATGGAGTATCTATAGATACTAGAACTCTTAAGAAAAATCAGCTTTTCATACCAATAATAGGGGAAAACACAGATGGTCATAAATATTTAAATACAGCTGTACAAAATGGAGCAGTAGCAGCTCT
>JBEPWV010000122.1:0-4365 GCA_041642175.1 Clostridia bacterium | reverse complement strand
TTTATAGGACTGGAAATGGCTGAAAATCTTCACGAATTAGGATATGAAGTATCAATTATAGAATTAGCGGATCAGGTTATGGCTCCTATAGATTATGAAATGGCTCAATTATTACATAAAAATATAACAACAAATTGTGTTGATTTAAGATTAAATGATGGAGTTAAAGAGTTTAACTATAAAAATGATGTAACTGAAATAACCTTAAATAGCGGAGATAAAATAGATGCAGATATAGTTATACTATCCATTGGTGTTAGACCAAACAGTCAATTAGCTAAGGATAGCGGACTCGATATAAACGAAAGAGGTGGTATAATAGTAGATAAGGCTATGAAAACTTCCGATAATGATATATATGCTGTAGGAGACGTTATTGAGGTTGAAGACTTTGTTAATGGTGGAAAAACTATGGTGCCCCTTGCGGGACCGGCGAACAAGCAGGGAAGAATAGCAGCTAACAATATTGCTGGTATCGAAGATTCTTATAAAGGAACTCAGGGAACTTCCGTTGCTAAAGTATTTGATTTTACAGTTTCCTCTACTGGAACAAACGAGAAAACTTTAAAAAGACTAGGTAAAAAATACAATGAAGATTATTTAGTTGCTTATGCTCACAACAACAATCATGCAGGATATTACCCAGGGTCTTCAAAAATAAACATGAAGATTATATTTACCAAAGAAGACGGTAAAATATTAGGTGTACAGGCAGTTGGGTTAGAGGGTGTTGAAAAGCGAGTAGATGTTATAGCTACAGCTATGAGATATGGTGGTACAGTTTACGACTTAGCAGACTTAGAATTAGCATATGCTCCTCCATACGGTTCAGCTAAGGATCCTGTAAACATGCTTGGGTTTTTAGGAGAAAATATCCTCGAAGAAAGAATGGATATAATTCAGTGGTTTGAATTGTATAACTTAAATGAAGAAGAAAATATAATTGTTGATGTTAGAGAAGAAGAAGAAAGAGATTTAGGATTTATTCCAAATTCCATAAATATATCAGTAGATGAACTTAGAGAAAATTTAGACAAATTAGATAAAAATAAAACTATAATATTATACTGTGCCACTGGCATAAGAGCATATGTAGCTACTAGAATATTACTTCAAAATGGTTTTAAAAAAGTCAAAAATCTTCTAGGAGGATTTACAACTTACAGCGATGTTGAATTTGACATAAGTAACACTTCAGTTATGGGGGCGTCAGCTCAACCTGTAGCTAATGAAGAAGAAGTTGAAAATATTGATTTCGATAAAATTACAAAAGCTACATTAAATTGCAGTGGACTTCAGTGTCCAGGACCTATAATGAAAGTTTACGAAAAAATTAAAACTATGAATAATGGGGATTATTTAGAAGTTAAAGCTAGTGATCCAGGATTTTTCACTGATATTGCTTCCTGGTGTCAAAGAACTGGAAACACACTAATAAAAACAGAAAAAATAAATAAAGAATTTGTAGTACTTCTTAAAAAAGGTGTGGAAATTGAAAAAGAAGAAAATGGAAAAATGCAGAACATTATTGAAAAGACAGATAAATCTATGGTCGTGTTTAGTGGTGAATTAGATAAGGCACTAGCATCCTTTATTATAGCCAATGGTGCTGCTGCCATGGGAAGAAATGTCACTATGTTTTTTACTTTCTGGGGACTAAATATTTTAAGAAAAGACGAAAAAATTAGTGTTAAAAAGAATTTTATGGAAAAAATGTTCGGAGCAATGATGCCTAGAGGAAGTACAAAACTTAAGCTTTCTAAAATGAATATGGGCGGAATGGGTCTCGCTATGATGAAAAAAATCATGAAAGAAAAAAATGTAGATAGTTTAGAAGCTTTAATAAAACAAGCACAAAATAACGGAGTGAGAATGGTAGCCTGTACTATGTCTATGGATGTAATGGGTATAAAAGAAGAAGAACTAATAGACGGAATAGAATATGCAGGAGTAGCAACTTTCTTATCTTCAGCAGAAAAATCAGACGCTTCACTGTTTATTTAAAGGTAAATTGACTAGAAACAGTAATATATCACAAAAAAATTGGTATTTTACTGTTTTTTTTATGTAAAATTGAAAAAAACATTTTCAAAATTGACGAAAGTGTTGTAAAATAAGCATAAGTGTATTATTAGGAGGTAATTATGGAATATATTGATGTTGAAAACTTTTTAACGGAATTAAAATCTGTAAATTCATGTAAAATTGTTTGTGATGAAAAAAACAATATAGAAGAAATTCATATTCTAGCTGATAACGGAAGAAACAGCAAACAAATATCAAGAGACATACAATCTACATTACTTTCAAAATTTAAAATAAATGTAGACTATAAAAAAATCAGCATAGCACAGATTAATGAAAAAGCAAAGTTCAACATCAACAGGAGAATTAAACTTGAATCTACTAATTACGTAACTTGTGGAGACAGTTTAAATGTACATGTTACCCTTAAATTAAAGGATACAACTTATCAGGGAGAAGCCGCTGGAATTAGAACTGAAAGAAATACATTGAAAATAGGGGCAGAAGCTCTCCTAAAAGCTGTAGAAGACATTACAAAGAGATACAATACATTTCTTCTTGAATCTTTAGAGCTTAAATCATTTTCCGGGAGGGAAATAATATTAGTTGCTGTAAGTGTAGTAGAAGATGGAAGAGAAGATGTACTTTGCGGATCAGCATTTGTTGAATTTTCTAGACTGGAAGCAACAGTAAAAGCGTGTTTAAGTGCTGTCAACAGAAGAGCATTAAAATATATAAATATTTAGTAATTAAAAGACCGGCATAATATATTACAAAAGCGAAGCGAATATAGCCTGCTAACTAGCGAATTGGCAGAGATGATTACAAGGAGGCTATATTCATGAAAAAAATATTAGCTGCATTAGTATCTTTATTAGCAATGGTACTTGCAAGTGGCGCAAACTTTACTTGGTTATAAGATGAACTATTAATTTAGCCGGTCTTTTATTTTTAGGAGGAAGTTATGAAAGGTATACCTAAAGAACTTAAATTATATTTAACTTTTTTATCGATAGCTTCAATTGCTCTCCTGGCATATTTAAGCTTAAATTATGAACTTATAAATACAACATCATTTATAATCCTTAGTATTCTAATGATAATAGCTGAAACTTTTTTAATACAACTACCGGGAATAGGAGCAGTATCCGTAAGTTTTGCCTTAAGTTTTGCAGCAATAATTATTTCAGGTCCATTGACTGCATCATTAATTACTGCAATAGGAGTGGCATTAAGAAGACCATATGTAGAGAGAAGAGGATATGTTCATATTTTCAACTCTCCTCCATATAAAACTATATATAATACATCGCAAAGCATATTATGTGCAGGATTGTCGGGAATTCTATATATATACATACAGACCAACTTCGCCTACTTAGGAGTAGTAGGAGATACTATGGCTTTGATATTTACAGTAATAGCCTACGTAATTTTAAATACTTCAATTATGACTCTTCTTATTAAATTTTTAAACGGTGGTAAAATAATAGCAATTTGGGGAGAAAATTTTAAAGGAGTATTTTTGAATGCAGCTGCAATAGGTCTTTTAGGGATAATAGTTGCTTTTACGTACAATAACTACGGAATTGGTTCTGTAGTACTTTTCTTTGTTCCCTTAATGTTAGCAAGATATTCTTTTAAGCTGTATGTTGATATGAGAAAGAACTATATGGAGACTGTAAAAGCTTTAATTAATGCTGTAGAGGCAAAAGACCCTTACACTAGTGGACATGCATCAAGAGTAGGAAAATATGCTGTTGAAATAGGAAAAGAGTTAGGAGTATCTTCTTTTGAATTAGATAAAATAAAAAATGCAGCACTCCTTCACGATATAGGTAAAATAGGAGTAGATGATAGAATACTAAACAAAACTAAAGGTCTTAATAATCTAGAATATGAAGTAATAAAAAATCATCCTTCTACAGGATACGAAATAATTAAAGAAATAGAGTTTTTAAAAGGTTCTATAGATATAGTTAAACACCATCACGAAAGATGGGATGGTAAAGGTTATCCAGATGGATTAAAAGGTGAAGAAATTTCCCAATTAGTTTCAATACTTACTATTGCTGATTCTTTTGATGCTATGACAACAGATAGACCTTACAGAAAGGCTTTTTCATTTAAAAAAGCAGTATTTGAAATAGAGAATAACGCAGGTACTCAATTTAACCCTAATATAGTAGACGATGCTATTAAAGCATTGGGAAAATGCATACATGTAGATAAGGTAAATAAGGAAATGGTATCATGATACAAGAATTAATAGCAACGGCATTACTATCCACAGCTGTAGCATACTTTAGGAATAAAGACATCTCAACTCTTGAGAATATA
>JBEPWV010000121.1:0-4366 GCA_041642175.1 Clostridia bacterium | reverse complement strand
CGTCAGTTCCATACACAAGAGCAACATTTACTCCATCAGTTTCATTAGCTAGAGCACTTATTGTTTCTGCTGTATTTCCGTGAGGAAGCATTATAAGTTGTTCTGGAGTAAGTTTAAAACCGTAACCTTCTTCCATACCAAGTAAGCCCATTTGCTTTTCCGCAAATAATTGGCTTGTTATTAGTTTTACTTCACCTCCGCTGTTTACATAGTCTGCAAAATCTTCTAATGTTTGCAGATTATTTGTTTCAGCAAATTCTCTTTTCACTGCAAGCATTTCAGTATTATTTGCTTCTGCAGGTTCCAACCAAATTAAATCGTTGTTTTCCTCATCATAAGATTTTATAGCTTGGTATCCTTCTTCTGCATCTCTCCATACCTCTTCATCGAAGCCTTCTGAATAATATTGTCCATTTCCTGTGTAATCAATACCTATATCTAGCTCTCCTTGCAGTAGTGCATTTCTATGAACATCAGGAGTTCCAAATTGAACTTTATCTGTAATATTATATCCTCTGTCTTCAAGAGCTAAAAGCAGCATATTTCCTAACAATCCTCCTTCTGTATCTACAAATGAACCTAAAATTATAGGATCATCAGGATTTACAGTTTCAGCCTCTTCATTTGTGGGACTACAGCCGAATAAAACTAAAGTTGCAAGAATTAACAGTAATCCATATATGATAATTCTTTTTATTTTCATTTTAATAACCTCCTTTGTATTTTTTGTAAATTTATTAAAATTAATTTAAATATTAAACAAATTGTTTAAACTCTCCGATAAACTTGGATGAGTAAATATACCGTCTCTCAACTTCTCGTATTTCATGTTTCCCATCATTGCTATCTCAATCATGGCCATCATTTCTCCACCTTGATAACTTAATGCTGCTACACCTAAAATCTCATGGTTTTCTTTGTTTACAACAGCTTTTATAAAACCTTTAGGATAGTTTTCTTCTATAGTTCTTCCTTGCTTTGACATTTCTATTTTATTTACATTTATATCATGTCCTTTTTCTCTTGCCTGTCTTTCAGTTAGACCTACTCTACCCAGTTGAGGTTGTGTAAAAAGTGTAAAGGGTACATATCTATCTTTAATATTTCTTTTTCCCTCTCCAAAAATATTATCTATTAAGATTCTATAATCATCATAGGCAATATGAGTAAATTGAGGTCCACCTTTTACATCTCCTAATGCATATATATTATCTTCATCGGTTCTAAGTCTATCATTAACTTTTATATTTCCTTTATCATCTAAATTTACTTTTGTATTCTTCAAATTTAAATCATCTGTAACAGAAATTCTTCCAGTAGCAAGCATTAGATGAGAACACTCTATTTTTTTCTTTTCTCCATTTTTTTCTACAAAAATATTTGTTATTTTTCCATTTTTTTCTACTCTATTAGTATCAGTATTTAATAAGAACTCTATTTCATCTTCTTCTAATATCTCCTGCATTCTATCAGATACATCCTGGTCTTCTCTTTTTATTATGTGCTCACTTCTACCTATTACAGTAACTTTGCTTCCAAATCTTCTAAACATTTGACTAAACTCTAAGGCAATATAACCTGTACCAATTATAACCAGATGTTCCGGGAGCTCTTTTAATTCCATTATTGAAGTAGAATCATAAAAGTCAACATTATTAAGGCCATCTAATGGTATGATGTTTGGCTTTGATCCTGAATTTATATAGATTTTATCCCCTTTTATCTTTATATTTTTCCCATTATTTAAATCTATTTTTACAGTATTTTTATCAATAAAACTACCTGTTCCCATAAAAAGCTCTATGTTTTTATTATTTTCAAAGCTGTTTTCTATAGAACTTCTAAAAGATTTTACTATATCATTTTTTCTATTCATTACCTTTTTAAAGTCTAATTCTAAATCCTTTGTTATAATTCCCATTTCTTTACTATTTTGCATTCTATGATTTAAATTTGAACTAGCTATAAGGGTTTTAGTAGGTGTACAACCATAATTAATACAAGATCCTCCAATTTTGTTTTTTTCAATTATAGCAACACTCTGACCTCTTTTAGACAATTCGAAGGCGAGAGGATTTCCAGCTTGTCCACTTCCGATAACTATTGCATCAAAGTTTTTAATTTTATTCATTTTTTCTCCTTTTAAATTTTATCTTAAATTCTTATAAATGTGACTATTACTTTTATACCCAAAAAGTAAAACTTTATAAATTAGATATATTCAATTTACAATAAAAATACATTATCATTCTCTAACATATGTAATTCTTAACCCCGAAGAAATAGATTGCCGTGATATTCTTGCTGTACTAATGAAACATATTCCTGATACTCCTATTTACTGTGCTAAGTAAAAGAGTAGATTCTCTTAAAGTATTTAATGTCTTTAATTGTCATGCTAATTGTGTATTTGGAATTTTTTTGGGTATCTATTAAATATATATATGTATTAATTTATGGAAGGAGTTTCTATAATGTCAAATAATAAAATTACAGTAATTCAACTAAATGACTTGCACGGATATATAGAAGAACACTGGGAACATTTTTGGGATGGAGACCATTCAAAATATTTAAGAGTAGGTGGTTTACCCAGAATTAAATCTTTTATAGACAAGGTAAAAAAAGAAACAGAAAATGATTTTATTTTTCTAGATGGAGGAGATACCTTTCACGGTACTTATTCGGTAGTATCTTCTAAAGGGGAAGTATTAATCCCTTTATTAAATGATTTGTCTATCGATGCCATGACAGCTCACTGGGATTTTGCCTACGGTCCTGATCATTTATATAAAATTGTAGATAATCTAAACTATCCTTTGATTGCTGGTAACTGTTATCATAAAGATACCGATGAGCTGATCTTTCCTCCATATATTATCAGAGAAGTAAAAGGAGTCAAATTTGGAATATTAGGTATAGCTGCAACTATTGTAGATAAGACTATGCCGAAACACTTCAGTGAAGGTATATATTTAACTTTAGGTAACGAAGAACTACCTAAATATATCAAGGAATTAAAAGAAAAGGGTGCAGACCTTGTAATGCTAAATTCCCATCTTGGTTTTCCACAGGAACTTCAAATAGCTCAAGAGGTTGACGGTATTGATATTATATTAAGCGCCCATACCCACAACAGAGTATATGAACCTTCTGTAGTAAATGATACTATAATAATTCAGTCTGGGTGTCACGGTTCCTTTTTAGGTAAACTACAACTTAATGTTGTAGATGGGAAGATTAAGTCATATGAACATGAACTGGTTCTACTAGATGATAAATTCGAAGAAAATCAACAGATGAAAAGTGAAGTAGAAAAAATTATGGAGCCTCACAGAAACAAACTTAATAAGATAGTTGGTTATACCGAAACAAATTTAGACAGATATCAAGTTTTAGAAAGTACAATGGACAATTTTCTTCTCCAAAGTTTGATTGACTATGCCGGGTCAGAAGTAGCTTTTTCAAACGGTTGGCGATATGGTGCTCCAATACCTGCCGGTCCAATAACTGAGAATGATTTATGGAATATTATCCCTGTTAATCCTCCTGTTTCTACTACTAAAATAAAAGGTCAGGAATTATGGGATATGATGGAAGATAATTTGGATAAAACCTTTGCTAAAAATCCTTATCATCAAATGGGTGGTTATGTTAAAAGATGTTTAGGGCTTAATCTATATTTTAAAATAGAAAATCCGAAAGATGAAAGAATTCAAGAGCTTTTTATAAATGGTAACCCTCTTGAAAAGGATAGATATTATGATGCCGTCTTTGTTACTACTCAAGGTATTCCTGAAAAATACGGTAAAGATAGAGTTAATTTAGATATAAAGGCTGTAGATGCTATGAAAATGTATTTAGAAAAGAAAAAAACAATAGCATCCCCTATAATAGATACTATTGTTGCTGTATAATTTAAACTTTATTTTACTAAATAAACTTCAATTACATATATTTTTCCCTGCTTATTTTATAAGTATTTGTATTATCAGCATCTTTGAGTATATTTAAAGCTTCTACAACTACATCATGATGCTGTTTTTTATTTCTTGGATATCCTAAAGGTCTACCTAAAGGAAATGAGGTAAATAATGCTCTTGGTATGTTCATGGATAGTAAGTTATCTTTGAAAGATTCTACAGCAATAATTACAGTCGGTATCCCTTCTTCTTCAAGTTCTCTTGCTAAGTGTCCCACGGACACGTGACATACCGGTCAAACAGGAACTAATAGTACTGCATCAAGATTTTTCTTTTTAATTATTTCCATCCAAGAGTTTTTTATTTCTTTAATCAGTGGGTTTTGTGCACATGCTCCAACAAAGGAAAAAATTTCATTTCCTAATTCTTTAATTTCCTTATTT
>JBEPWV010000120.1:2800-4380 GCA_041642175.1 Clostridia bacterium | reverse complement strand
TCATCACTTATACTGACTTCATTTACAACTTCTTCTCTTAATTTGTTAACTAGAAATCCGTTCATATTATTTTCAAAAAACATATCTTTATACTGCTGCATGGATTCGAATCCCTGCTGCTGAATAGCCTGTTCTAATTGTTGATCATTTAAATTATTCTGCTGTTTTAAAGCATTTACCTGCTGATCAAAAATATTATTCATCTCTTCATTACTAACTTCAATTCCTCGATCTTTTGCTTCCTGAACAAGCAATTCATTTGTAATTAACTGCTCTAACTTCATTTTGCGGAATTCTTCTACAACATTCTGTCCGGCTTCAGTCTGTAAGAGCACAGTACCGAACTCCTGATTAGATTGTAATAATTGCATTAAAATATTTCTAACTCCAGCAAATTGTTCAAGTTCCTCCATTGAAATTTCTTCTCCATTTACATATGCTGCAACTTCTGGTGTTTCTTCATTTACTGCCTCATTGACATCTTCCATATCTTGAGCCATCACTGGCATTGATAAAACTACTAGCATTACTGCTGTAATAATTAAAATATTTTTCTTTAAATTCATTAATAAACACTCCCAATTTAAATATTCTTAATCTTTCTTCATCGATATTTATTATACCATAAATTTGCTGATAAGCAAATGAACTCAGTTGATTCTAATGCTATTCTAATTATTGATTTATGAACCCAAAATAGTAAAAAAAAATTATGGTTCTTTAACAAATGTTATGAAATCTAATTAAAACTTATAATCATGTTATCTCTTAATTCCTGAAATTACTTTTGAATAGTTAGTTAATTATATATTTAATATGGTAGCTTAAATAAATATTATCAATAATTTTAACAATATATAAAAGTAACCCCCTATGAATTCATAGGGGGTAGTTATTCCATACTTAATTATATAATTTATTCAGGTATTTTAAAATCATCCATATCATCAAGTTTTTCTGTTTCTATCACTGTAATAATACAAAAAGTTAAGATGTCACAACCCTTTTCTAAATGTCCTCCAAATTGTTTACCTGTCTTTGCATCTCCCAAAGATATATGCGCATGCACTCTTCCATCCATAATATACCCTTGCATATTTACAATATCAAATGGTGCATCCTTTTTAAAATAGACATTTCCTGGTGGCAATTTTTGAGATTTAACTACATGGATGTGATATGATGTCGTAGATCCAATACCACTAATTATAACACCATTTTTTATATTAGCTTCTTTTAATTCTGATTCTAAACCCTCAAGAACATCCTCTCCATTTTTAAGACGAATAACATGAGTATTGATAGTATCAATATTTTTAGTTGTCATATTCATATCTCCTTAACTATAATTTTTTAAATTTAAATAAAAATTAGTTATTTATTGATTTTTTAATATCTAATATATCTTCCATTATGTTTACTACACACTGAATAATAATTATTATACCAGCAATAGGTAATATTAATCTTACTTTATAAAGCTCAAAAATTAGACTTGTACTACGCTGTCCAATACCTCTTTGTGCGAATTGATAACCATAGACAATAAAGATTCTTGAATAAGCAATGATTAATACCCA
>JBEPWV010000120.1:0-2790 GCA_041642175.1 Clostridia bacterium | reverse complement strand
CCCATGTAAAAAGATTTATAGTCTTGTATAATAAGGGACTAAAAGTTTTAATTTTATCAGGAATAATATCAATATTTAATAAATTTCTTCTATGGACTAAACTGCTTACTCCGATAAAACCAATAAAAGCTAATAAGTAACTTACTGATTCAGCAATCCAGCCAATAGAATAGCCGAAAAAATATCTTCCTCCAACCTGACCTATTATTAAAGCAAATAATATAAATAATGCTGTTGCTAAAAGAAATTCAATAAATTTATTGAGATACTCAGCGTATTTATTTAAACTATTAACAATATTATCTAACATGATGAAAACTCCTTATAATTATTTTTTATTGAACTTATAGTTTTACATATATCCTAATAAACTAGGAATATATGTTACTATTGATGGGAATATAACTATTAAAATAGTTACAATAAGCATACCTAGTATAAAAGGGAACATAAATTTTATTATTTCATTTAACTTAACATCTCCCACCATACTTGCTACATATAAGGTTCCACCGAATGGAGGAGTAATATGACCAACACCTAAAATAAAAATAATTATAAAGCTTGCATGTAAGGTAGAAAATCCTATTAATTCCTCTGTCATTAAAGGTAAAAACAAAGGAGTAAAAATAAATAAGTTTACTGTTCTTTCTATAAACATTCCTGCTATGAGTAATACTGTTAGCATAATTATTAATAAAATTATTGGATTTTGTGTTAATTGTGTTACCTGTTCAGCAACTAATCCAGGAATCCGTCTTCTTGTCAAAATCCAGGCATAATTCTGTGCAACTGCTAAAATTATCATAATTCCAGAAACTGTTAAAGCAACTTCTCTAAATAAATTATATAATTTTTTTATTGTCAGAGCCCTATATTTTATACTACCTAATAATAAAGCATATAAAGCTGCAATAGCTGATGACTCTGTTGCAGTAAAAATACCACTAAAAATTCCACCTAGTATAATTAAAGGCATAAGTAATGCAGGGATAGCATTCCAAAATGATTTTAAAAAGCTCAATATAGAAAAATGGGAGGTACTAACTGGATAATTTCTTTTTTTAGATAAATAAATAGTAATAATAATCTGAGAAAGTCCTAATACTATTCCAGGCAATATTCCGGCTGCAAATAATGCACCTATTGAAATACCAAAAGCACTTCCATAAACAACCATAACTATACTTGGAGGAATAATTGGACCAATAGTTGCTGATGCAGCAGTAACTGCCCCTGCAAATCCTTTTTCATATCCTTCATCTTCCATAGCAGGAATCAAAATAGAGCCCAACATAGCTGTATCTGCTAGAGCTGATCCTGATATTCCAGCAAAAAAGATACTGGTAACAATATTTACATGAGCGAGTCCCCCCCTCCAATGACCTACAAAAGAATTACAAAAATCTATAAGTCTTTTTGTTATTCCTGTTTTCTCCATTACTTTTCCTGCCAACATAAAAAGTGGTACTGCTATAAATGAATAATTTGTTGCTCCAGCAAATACTCTTTGCATAAATATAATCCAAACTCTAGATCCTACATCTAATATATGAACATATGTGGCTATACCAAAACTTAAAAAAACAGGAAGACCTATTGTAAGTCCAAAACCAAGAGCAATAAATAAAAGAATGGGATAATACATTATTTTTAATCCCCCTACCATGTTGTTCCATAATTTTATGATTTATATTTAATAAAAAAATAAAGGAATCTATTCTTATAAAAAAGAATGTAGAGAAAATTTATAAGAAAGATTCCTTTTTTGAAATTAACTATATAATCTAGTAATTTTTAGTTTTTACTGATAATATAGTTTATTTAATCTTAAAAATTACTCTATCCTTCTAAGTCGCTGTTCATTCATTTCTTCTGATACTTCATTACTTACATCTATAAGTTCATTCAAAAATTCTTCTCCAACACCAGCATCTAAAAGAAATTCTTTTCCTACAGGGAAGGCAATATCTTTCCATTGCTGTAATTCTTCTTCAGTAGGGAAAACTACTTCTACATCATAATCAGCAAATTGTTCTAAAGCTTGATAATCAGATAATGGAATATATCCATTATCAACTGTAGCTGCTAATTGAGCTCCATCATGAACAACAGTTTTTAAGTCATCTGGTAAGCTTTGGAACATATCTTCATTAATTAAATAAGAAGCGAATGAATAAATGTGTCCTGTCATTGTAGCGTGATTTTGTATCTCCAATAGACCTGCTTCCAAAGCAGACATAGCACCACCATCAGTAGTATGAATCATACCTGTTTCTAAAGCTTCATATCTTTCAGCAGCTGGCAAAGCAATAGTTTCTGCTCCTAATTGTTGCCATAATTCTAAGGCCATAGGTACATTTCTAGTTCTCATTGTAATATCTAGATCTTCTAAATCTTGTGGTGTTCTTATTGGTCCTTTTGTTGAATAGATATTTCTTTGAGATGAAAGCATAAAAGAAAGTGGTCTTATTGTGTTATCAGATTCTTCTCTCATTTTCTCTGCTAATTTAAATTGAAAATCTGTATCCATAACTGCATTAAAATGCATTGGGCTATTAAATACAAATGGAAGTGAAATAGCTTGAACAGAAGGCATCATACTTGAAAAAGCTCCTTCAGCTAAACCAGTCCCCATATCTATTTCTCCAAAACTTATCATATCAACTATTTCAGTGTCTGATCCAAGTTCTGGAAAAGTAAATGTATTAACTTCGATTCTACCATTTGAAGCTCTTTCTACATATTCTGTAAAAGCAGTTACACTTTCTCTATAAAATGGTAATGGAT
>JBEPWV010000119.1:0-4391 GCA_041642175.1 Clostridia bacterium | reverse complement strand
TGTTAGAACATTAGATATTTTAAAGCATATGAATTTAGATCAAACTGAAGTAACTGCAGAAATATTTGCTAGGAAAGAAGGGATTTTTGCGGGAATAGAAGAAGTAAAGGAAATATTAAAGGATAAAGACATAGAACTTTGGGCATTAGACGAAGGAGAGAAATTTAAGCCTAAGGATACCCTAGTTAGAATAAAAGGCAAATATAATGAATTTGCTATATATGAATCAGTTATACTAGGATGTCTTGCAAGTCCTTCAGGATGGGCCACTGCTGCTAATAATGTAAAAGAAGCTTGTGGAGATAGTGATTTTGTAATCTTTGGTACAAGACATCTACATCCATCTGTTTCAACTGTAATGGAGAGAGCTGCATATATAGGTGGAGCTTCAGCTGTCAGTAATATATTAGCTGCAAAAAGAATAGGAATTGAACCAACGGGAACACTACCTCATGCTTCTTTCATAATAGCTGGAGACACAGTAAAGGTTGCAAAAGCTTATGATGAAATTTCTCCAGAAAATCATAAAAGAATCATATTAGTAGATACTTTTAAAGATGAAGTAGAAGAATCATTAAGAGTAGCCAAAGCATTAGGTGAAAAACTTTATGCAATACGTCTAGATACACCAAGTGAAAGAGGTGGAGTAAGCCCTGAACTTGTTAAAGAAGTTAGGCATCATTTAGATATGAATGGATATGAATGGGTTAAAATATTTGTTTCTGGTGGATTAAATCCTGAAAAAATAAAAATTTTAAAAGAAGCAGGAGCTGATAATTTTGGTGTAGGAAGCTATATATCAGGTTCCAAAGCAATAGATATGACTATGGATATAAAAGAAGTTAATGGCAAACCTGTAGCAAAACGAGGTAGATTGCCGGGTATAGTAGAAAATAATAATATTAAAAAAATAAAATAACCTTTACAAAGGTAGAAAAAATAAATATAATAAAAAATTGTTAGATAAAAAAATAAAAAAGGTATGGGTTTCCATACCTTTAAATGTGCAAGTGTGGTGGAATAGGCAGACACGCAGGCTTGAGGGGTCTGTGGTAGAAATACCGTGTGGGTTCGAGTCCCACCACTTGCACCATTTTTATGCCCATTTACCATTCTTGAATATATATTCCTCTTCTCCATTCGGTAAAATACCGATTATACTTAGTTGTTCCGTACCTATCATAAAATCTAAATGAACTGTACTTTCATTAAAACCTACATTATCTTTTTCATCATCAGACATTTCAGAAACTCCTTCTAAGCACATTGGAAGAGCATCTCCAAGGGCCAGATGACAGGAAGCATTTTCATCATAAAGAGTGTTGTAAAATAAAGTATTTAATTTGTAAATTGGAGTATCTACAGGGACTAAAGCAATTTCTCCTAGATATTTGGCACCCTCATCAGTATCTAAAAATGTTTGCATTAATTCTTGACCTTCTGATGCACCGAAGTCAATAACTTTACCTTCTTTAAATTCAAACCAAAGATCTTTAATTACGTTTCCGTTGTATACTAAAGGCATAGTGGATTGAACCTTACCATTTGTCATGTACTTATTTGGAGATGTACATATTTCTTCTGTAGGAATATTTGGCATAACATCAACATTTTTCGGACCTTTTGTCACAGCGCCAAACCATTTACCCTGATTTATCATTCCAACTTCTAAATCTGTTCCCGGACCTTCATATCTAAACTTAATAAATTCTTTTTCTGTTAAATAATTATACTTGTTTTTTAATACAGATATATGTTCTGCCCATAAATTTTCGTAATTCACTTTATCAACTCTTGTGCACTTAAATATATAATCCCATAATTTACAATAAGCTTCATCTTCACTTAATTCAGGAAATACTTTTTTTGCCCATGGTTTAGATGCTGCTAAAGCAATTGTCCACTTATTTTCAAAAGCAGTTAATTTTTTTTGAAAAAACTTTAAAGCTTTTGACTTTACTTGAGACCACTGGCCCAATAATTTACTATCAACATCTTTAAATACTTCAGGATCTGGGGCTGAAAGACTTATAACAGACCAACCTTCTTCCACATATTCTTTATACTTTTGTATTTCCCACTTCGGAACATTCTCAAAAATTCTATTTGGAGCATTATTAAGCTTGATTTTATCACTGTAGAAGTCAATCCAATTAATAAATACATTTTCAGCTCCTAAATCAAAAGCCTTTCTCATCAATAGTCTTGCAAAATCTGCATCTTCAATAGATGCTCTAATTTCAATTTTTTCATCTTTTTGAACATTAATACCTTTTTTTAAAATAATATCGGCATAATTTTCAAGTTTTTCTTTAAATTCCATATAAACACCTCTTTTTGGTTTTTATTTCACACTATTTATTATATAATATTAATCAAGTAATTAAACAAAATTCTTTTACAAAAGAATTAACTAAATATTTAAAAATTGTAATAAATTTTAAAAGTGTTTTAAACCCTTTAAAGATTGACAAAATATTAACAATCTGATATAGTAATTTTAATATTTTGTTATGGAGGATTTCATGAAAATTAAGGATATTAAAGATATTTTAAAGGCTAAAATTTATACAGGAGAAGAATGCTGTGAGAAACAAATACAGGGAGTTTTTGCTTCAGATCTTATGAGTGATGTACTAACCACAGAATTTTTTGAGGATAAATCAATTCTAGTTTCAGGTTTAAACAATCCTCAAGTTATTAGAACAGCAGAAATGCTTGATATTGATGCGGTGTTACTTGTTAGAGGAAAAGTTCCTGCTGAAGAAACCATAGCTATGGCTAAGGATAACGAAATGGTTTTAATGTCAACAAACTACAATATGTATAATGCATGTGGTATATTATATTCAAAAGGAATAAAAGGATTAAGTAATGAAAAAAATAAAGAGTTATAATTATCAAATCGATAAAAACGATTTTGTAAATGCTGGAAAAGTCTCCAGCGAAATAAAAAAAAACCTAAAAAAAATAGGTTTTACTAATAGAATTATTAGAAAAATAGCAGTTATTTCATACGAAGGAGAAATGAATATTATTATTCACTCTGAATGTGGAGAAATTGATTTTGAGATTTACGAAGATAAAATAATACTTAAAATCAATGATAAAGGCCCAGGAATAGATGATGTAAATTTAGCTATGACGGAAGGCTATTCTACTGCTCCCAGTGAGATTAGAGAATTGGGATTTGGAGCAGGAATGGGGTTGCCTAATATAAATAACTGTTCTGATGATTTTAATATAACTTCCAGCAAAAATGGAACTAGAATAGAATCAACAATCTACTTGGAGTAGGAGGAAACAATGAAGCGTACTTTTTACTTGGAAAAAGAAAAGTGTATGGGTTGTACAAACTGTATGAGAAAATGTCCAACTGAAGCGATTAGAATATTAGAGGGTAAGGCGGTAATAGATGATGATAAATGCATAAATTGTGGAGAATGTATTAGAGTTTGTCCATATAATGCTTATACTTCAATTACTGATAAAATTATAAATTTAAAAGATTATAAATTTAATATTGCAATTCCCTCCACAACAGTGTACGGACAATTTACATTAGGAACAGAAATATGCAAAATACATAATGCATTAATAGGACTTGGATTTGATTATGTATACGATGAGAGTTGGGCAGCGGAATTAGTAACTAAAGCTATAAAAGAAAAAGTAGTGTCTGATAAAACTTTAAGACCTACAATTTCATCTAACTGCCCGGCAATGGTAAGATTGATAAAAATCAAGTATCCAGGACTTTTAGAAAATATAATAGAAATTGAAGCACCAATGGAAATAGCCGCCAGATTGGCAATAAAAAAGGTAAAAAAACTAGATAAAAATCTAAAAGATGAAGATATAGGGGTGTTTTATATATCCCCATGTCCAGCTAAAACCTTAAGTGTAAAAGAACCTATTGGTAAGGATAAATCTTATATAAATAAAGTAATATCCCTTAAAGAAATTTATGGTGATATGGTGAGAGAATTAAAAATGCACAGTGATAGATGTTTTTCTAATCCATCCTTGACGGGTTTGAAATGGTCTATTTCAGGAGGTCAAACTGATGCATGTGATTTTGAAAACAGCATAGCAGTATCCGGTCTTGAAAATGTTGTAGATGTTTTGGAAGAAATTGAAATGGGAAAATTAAATCATATTGAATATTTAGAAGTATTGTCATGTAACGGAGGATGTGTCGGGGGAACATATAATTTTGAAAACCCTTTTGTTGCTAACAGCAATATAAAACATATACTAAAAAACATTAAAGAAGAAATACTAATAAATGATGATATTGAAAAATACAAAGAATTTAAAGAAGAAGGTTATTTTGATATAGCAATACATGAAGATATTGAAGAAAAAATACCTAACATAAAGGAAGCAGT
>JBEPWV010000118.1:0-4407 GCA_041642175.1 Clostridia bacterium | reverse complement strand
GATCATCTTTTTCACCATTAAATAGACCCAGCTTATTTCTCATACCTGATAACCAATTATCCTTGTAAATAATTTTGAAATCTTTAAGAGTTCTTTCGGCCATCTTGATTGATTCGTCCTTATCTTCATGAATTAATGGCAAAAGAGTTTCTGTAAATCTATAAATATTCCATTCAGCAATTTTGGGTTGGTTAACATAAGCATAACGCCCATTATAATCAATTGAACTAAAAACCGTATCCGGATCATATGTATTCATAAAGGCACAAGGACCGTAATCTATGGTTTCACCGCTTATAGACATATTATCAGTATTCATTACCCCGTGTATAAATCCTACTATTTGCCATTTAGCAACAAGATTGCCTTGAGATTTTATTACTTCTTTTAATAATGAAAGGTATGGGTTTTTATCATTTTCAATATTTGGAAAATGCCTTTTAATGGAATAATCAGCAATAGCTTTAATATCCTCTGTATTTCCCCAATTAGCTGCATATTGAAAGGTTCCAACTCTTATATGACTTGAAGCCACTCTTGTCAATACAGCTCCCTGCTGTATAGTTTCTCTTAATATTTTTTCTCCCGTTGTTACCACAGCTAAACTCCGAGTAGTTGGTATGCCAAGGTAATGCATAGCTTCACTAACTATATATTCTCTTATCATTGCTCCAAGAGGTGCTCTCCCATCTCCTCCACGAGAATATGGTGTTCTTCCTGAGCCTTTAAGTTGGATATCAACCCGTTTATTTAATGGAGTTATCTGCTCACCAATTAGCATAGCCCTACCGTCTCCTAACTTCGTGAAATGTCCAAATTGATGACCTGCATATGCTTGAGCTATAGAAACAGATCCTTCAGGTAGATCATTCCCAGCAAATATGTTTATATTTTTATTGGTTTTTAATTTTTCTATATTAAAGCCTAAAGTTTCTCCTAATGAATCATTTACAATAACTAGTTTAGGAGAACTTACAGGTTTTAAATCAACTTTTCTATAAAAAATTTCTGGAAGTTTTGAATATGTGTTTTCTAAATTCCATCCTTTATTAGTTTTTCTCATATATTACCTTTCTATAATTAAATATTTTTTATATTTTTTCTACTATCTGTATTTTAAAAATTATATTTTAATTTCCATTATATCAACATGTTTTTTGTGATTATTATTATATTATAAATAAATTTTTAAATCAAAATTTTAAATTACAGAATTATATATATTATAAAAAAATAGAAGTGTTCTTATAATAATAGTCTAGGATGGGTATAATTAATTATAGTGGATCATAATTTAGAATATAATTATAGAAGGTTGATAATATGAAAGAATTCTTGAAAAAAGCGATTAAGAAAAAACCATTTATATTTTTAGACCAAATTATTTACAGGTTTACAGACCACTTGGTTATTGGTTCTGCAGCAGAACTTACATATTTTCTAGTACTTTCTATTTTTCCTTTTTTAATAGCTTTATTAAATATTATAAGTTTTACTTCTCTAGTTAAAGCTGAATTTATCCTTGATATAATGAGATATGTGCCTTCTGATATAGAAAGCATAATAGAAAATTTTGTTAATAATTTAAATGTATGAAGTAGTGAAAGTTTGTTATCAATTGCAATTTTAGGTGCTATTATTTCTGCATCAACAGGTTTTAGAGCAATAATGAGATCTCTTAATAAAGCTTATGAATGTGGTGAAAGTAGAAGTTTTTTTAAAAAAATAGGTGTTAGTATACTTTTTACCTTTATTTTGATTCTATTGATAATAGTAGTTTTTATTGGCTTAGTATTAGGTGAATTAATAGGAACATTTTTATTTCAAATTCTTTATTTAGAATCTTTTTTCCTTACAGCTTGGGAATACATGAGGTACATAATATCCTTTGTATTTATGATATTAGCCTTTGCTCTTATGTATAAATTCAGCCCAAATATAGATAAAGAAGACTCAATAAAATTAAAGTCAACACTACCAGGAGCTATTTTTGCATCTTTAGGATGGATAGTCTTATCTCTAATATTTTCCTTTTATGTATCAAATTTTGGCAACTATACAGTTACATATGGAAGTTTAGGCGGGGTTATAATAATGCTTGTTTGGCTTTTCATAAGTAGCATAGTAATAATTTTAGGTGGAGAAATAAATGCAACATTAAAAGACTTAAAACATAGAAATTTCAAGGTCAATCCAGATAGAAGTTTTATTTTAACCACTATGAATATTTCCAAAGGAAAAAGCGAGAGTAATTAATTTTCTCCCACTTGATTTAATAAATTTATTATAACATTAATCAAAAAAGCTCAAATACCAATTAAGTTATTTGAGCTTTAGTTAATATTTTATCTTACAGGACATACACCACTATCGCAGCTTTCGTCTCCTACATCTAATTGTGTTTGAACTTTTTCGTATTTATTAAGTAGTGAAGGTATAAAAGGTTTCATTACTTTTACTCTCTTTTCATACTCTTCTTTGTCTATTTGTTCGTAAGGAAGTAGATCATAGAAATTATCATCTAAGGATAGAAATGTAAGGGCAACTACATCATCCCAATTTTTCCAAACCCATTCTTCTACCTGTTCCCATTCGTTATCTCTTACATGAACTGTAATTGAGCAGTTATGGTCTACATAGTTTTCCATAAACAGCTTGTAGTTTTCAAGTTGTTCTAGGGCGGATACATCGTATTTTGTTTTTCCATTTGGTGATTTAACAGGAAATTCTATAACTTTTGTAGTACATGTCTTTTCATCCTGTCCTACTTCCGGATGTATAGGGTATTCTAACTCCTCACATACTTTTACTAGTGGGTCACTTGAATTTATTCTTACTCTTCTTATATAATATTCTGAGTGAGAGTAGTGCACACCACTTGATACTGTTGGCAGTTGAGATAGAGTACCTTCCGGTTTTATAGCAGTTACAAGAACCGGTTTACCTTCTCCAAGTTCTTCCGCATATTTGTCAGCCTCTTCTCTTGCTACTTTTCTAAGTTTTCTTAAAACTCTAGCCTGCTCTTTGTGATTAAGATTTACAGCATTTACCATATCCTGCCATCCTGTAAGGGAACATCCTGTAAGCTTATCTCTTTGCTGTACAGCATCCCATTCCGGAATCTCAAGCTCTACAGATGTCATTCTGTATGCAGCTCTTACTGATAATCTTTGAGCATTCACAAGACCATCATAATCAAGGGTCCCATCTTCTTTAACGAAGGCAAATACATTTATAGTAGTAAGGTTGCATAGACCGTTTTTATCTAGAAGTACTTCTCCACAAGGATTAACTCCATTCATATTATCTCTACGCTTACTACCTGCTTCTTCATTTACCCATCCTGGCTCTCCAGAATATCTCATTTGTTCTATCTGCCAGTGAAGCTGTTCTCTTGATGGTTTCTTTCTGTAGTATATTGAGTTGTTGCTCATTTGTCTGTGAACTATTTCTTTATCTACTATCCACTGACCGTCTATTTGCTTGTAAAGTTTATTTTTTGCTTCTATTGCTTCTCTATCATCTACATCTACAAGTACTATCTCAGCAGTTCTTCTTACTCCACCAACTACAACATTTTCACCTATTATATTGGCTACATCTAGGCAGTCTATTGGTCTCAATTTAATTCTCTTCTTATCTTCAATAGCTCCTCTTTTTTTAAGAACTTTATCTGTTTTTATAAACATATTCTTAAGACTTGTATGACCGCTGGCAGTTCCACCGAAAGTTTTTAGTCTTTCTCCTTTTGGTCTTACATTGTCGTAATTAATTATTACAGTTTTAATATTTCTATACTCGTTACTGTAAAGTATCTCTAAAAAATGTCCTAATGATTGAACCCAACCTTCTTTACTATCGCCTACTATAATTTTTACCGTGTTGTTGTACTGGAATTCTATACTTGTATTGTCTTCTCTTTCTTTCATTTCTATTGGTGTATAGTCTTCGTGAATAATTTCGTAGTCAGTTCTAACCTTTGGTAATTGAGCTACATCATCCTTTAGTATTCTTACTCCAACTCCTGATCCTATCATTAACAGATAAAATAAGTCTCTGAAGGATTTAAATTTATCTATTACTGTGAAGGCACAGTTATAATTAGCCATAGGATAATTTTTCGCTACCGGGGTTCCTCCAACCCAGAAAGTTCTTCCTGATAAAAATTGTCTCAGATTAAAAATATTATCATATAATTCCTCTGCTTCTGTTTTAGTAGTAGGGACTAGACTGCAGTTGTATTCTACTGCTCTTTTAACTGTCTCCCACCAGTATTCTCTTCTTCTTTCTTCTGGTAACCATCTTGAATATGTTCTGTAATAAACAAAGTTACCCAACTGCTTCATCGGCGTGTCTTTATGCTTATATTTACTTAAAAACTCTTCTGTTAATAACTTACCGTCTCTT
>JBEPWV010000117.1:0-4423 GCA_041642175.1 Clostridia bacterium | reverse complement strand
GTATCCATTAACACTAAATATAAAGGATTGTGGTTACGATCCTGTAGCTTATAACAGGAGTCCTATGAAATTAGACAGAATAAAATCTTTGGGTGTTGAAGTAGCTTATGAAATTGAAGAACTTTTTCATAAGCTTGATGATAGGAAAATTATTTTTATGATGATTACAGCAGGCTCTCCAATAGATGAGATGATAGGAAAGTTGCTTCCTTATTTATCTGAAAAGGATATATTGATAGACGGTGGAAATAGCCATTATAAGGATACTAAAAGACGATATGAAAAATTAAAAGAAAATAATATTCACTATATAGATGTAGGTACAAGTGGAGGAATTGAAGGAGCAAGAAGTGGAGCCTGTATGATGGTAGGTGGAGAAAAGCAAGTAGTAAAGGATATTGAACAACTATTTATTGATATATGTGTTCCTGATGGCTATGCCTATATTGGAGAATCTGGTTCTGGACATTACGTTAAGATGATTCATAATGGTATCGAATATGGAATGATGCAAGCAATCGGGGAAGGCTTTGAGATTATGTCTAAAAGTGATTATGTTATAGAATATCAAAAAGTAGCTAACGTTTGGCAGCATGGTTCTGTAATTAGAAGTTGGCTAATGGAATTAACTGAAAAAGTCTTTATAGATCATAAGGAAGATTTTGAAGATATAGTTGGTGTAATTAACGCAAGTGGTGAAGGACTCTGGACTGTAGAAGAAGCCTTAGACAGAAAAGTGCCTGCTCCTGTCATTACAGCCGCTTTATATACGAGATATAGAAGCCAACAGAAAGATACATTCAGTGGTAAGCTTCTTTCTGGGTTGAGATTTCAATTTGGAAACCATAAAATGGAAAAAATTGAAAAGGAAGGTTGATTGTATGGATAATTTATCTTGTACTATGATTATTTTTGGAGGCACAGGAGATCTTACCAAAAGAAAACTAATTCCTGCAATACATCAACTTGAAAAAGGAAAACTTCTTCCTGAAAAATTCAAAGTAATTGGAATTGGAAGAAGAGATATAAGTCAAAAAGAATATAAAACTATGCTGTATGAAAAAATGAATGAATATACAAATTTAGAGACTAATGAAAAGTTGTGGAATAAAGTATCTAGAAGAATCCATTATCTAAAGCTGGATTTTACTAAATCCTCTGAATATAAAAAACTCTATGAATATTTAAGGGAAGATACCGACGAAAAAGAAATTTCGTTGAATCTTATGTTTTATTTAGCTGTACCTCCTGAATATTTTGGAACTATAGTCAATAATTTAAAAGAAAATAATATAATTGTTGAAGATAACAACTGGAATAGGATGGTTATTGAAAAACCTTTCGGTAACGATTTTAATAGTGCAAAAAAATTAAATAGTGAAATAACAAAAGTATTTAAGGAAGATCAGATATTCCGTATAGATCATTACCTAGGAAAAGAAATGATACAGAATATAACTATGTTAAGATTCGAAAATTCTATATTCGAGCCAATTTGGAGTAATAAATATATTGATAATATACAAGTTATAGTATCTGAAAAAGAAGGAATTGGATTAAGAGGAGAATATTATGATAAAACTGGGGCTCTAAGAGATATGATTCAAAGTCATCTTTTACAAATTCTTGCTATTACAACTATGGAGCCACCTAAAAACTTATATGGAAATTCTGTTAGAGACACAAAAGCGAAATTATTAAAAGATTTAGCTTTATATACTACTGATGATGATACTATTGAAGATATAGTATTTGGCCAATATGAAGGATATCTTGATGAAGAAGATGTATCTGATAATTCAAAGACTGAAACCTTTGTAGCTATGAAAATTTTTATAGAAAATGAAAGATGGCAAGGAGTTCCAATATATTTGATGACAGGAAAAAACTTAAAAGAAAAAATAGCTCAAGTTAACATAGAATTCAAAAAGTTAAATAATAATATGAGTAGTAAAATAAAACTAAAACCTCTCAATATTGATGACCCACCTATAAACAATGTATTGGAAATAATGATACAACCAAAAGAAGGAATAGGGCTAAGAATTAATATTAAAAAACCTAATGAAATAAATGAAATTGAAGTAGCACAAATGGAATATTGTAAAACATGTCTAGATGGTCTAAACACTCCTGATGCTTATGTTAAACTCTTACTTGATGTAATTAAAGGCGATTCAACTAGATTCACGAGATGGGATGAGTTAGCTAGAAGTTGGAAGTTTATTGATAGTATTAAAAAAGATGTAATAAAAACATATAAATACAAAGTTAAGGGCTTAGGCCCTTCTGAAGCTAACAATATGATAATTAATGATGATAGAAGATGGTGGTTTCTAGATAAATGGGGTGAAACAAATGAAAATATATGATATTTCTATGATAATAGAAGAAGATATGCAGGTATATAAAAATAAAAAGGATAAAAAACCAATAATTAATATAAATACAATCAAAGATTTAACAGAAAGTAAAATTTCTATGGACATGCATACAGGAACACATATGGATATGCCAATGCATTTTGTGAAAAACGGAAAAACTATTGATACATTAGACTTAAATAGAGTTATTACTACCTGTAAAGTATTAGATTTTACCTATATAAATGATGCTATAACTCCTGAAGATTTGAAGAAAAAGAATTTGGATGAAGGAGATTTTCTTCTTTTTAAAACTAAAAATTCTTATTCAAATGTATTTGACTTCGATTTTATTTATTTAAACTATGATGGGGCTGATTTTTTAAATGAAATAAACATTAAGGGAGTAGGCATAGATAGCCTGGGGATTGAACGAAGTCAAAAAAATCATCCTACTCATAAAATTCTATTAGAAAATGAAATAATAATTATCGAAGGTTTAAGACTAAAGGATATTAAAGAAGGAATTTATAAACTTATTGCTTTACCTTTAAAGTTAAAAGGAGTTGAAGCTTCTCCCGTAAGAGCTGTTTTACTAGGAGATTAACAGCAATTAGTAACAAGGCTAAAGAAAAAATATAAACTTGCCTAGAATATTATAAGGAACATTGAATAATTTAATTCAGTATGTTATAATATATAGGCTATTCAGCAATGCATATCGAAAATTCTAAGTGATTTAGTTTAGTAATTATATAGTAAGAAATACGGGTATCACCCGTTTTATTTAATATTGCAAAAAAAGGAGTGATTTATTGATGTCTTGGAAAGAATATTTAGAAGACAACATCGTTAGTATCGAAGAATTAGAGAGCAACATGGATATGACAGAAGAGGAAAAAGAAGCATTAAAAACCATAGCTGATAGACATCCTATGAGAATTACAAGGTATTACTATGACCTAATTGATTGGACAGATAAAAATGATCCTATAAGAAAATTATCAGTACCTGCAACAGGAGAACTTGACAAGTCAGGAGATTACGACACAAGTGGAGAAGCATCTAATACAAAAATGCCTGGTTTTCAGCATAAGTACAATACTACAGCATTAGTATTATCAACAAATGTTTGTTATATGTACTGTAGACACTGTTTCAGAAAAAGAATGGTTGGCTATTCTACAAAAGAAATAATGAATAGAATGGGAGATTCAGCTAAATATGTTAGAGATCATGAAGAAGTAAACAATGTACTTATTACAGGTGGAGATTCCTTTACTCTTTCAAACAAGGTAATAGAAGAATATTTGAAGAATTTTTCAGATATAGACCATTTAGATTTTATAAGGTTTGGAACTAGAGTACCTGTGGTATTTCCACATAGAATATTCATGGATGATGAGTTACTAGAAATATTGGAAAAATACAATAAGAAAAAAGAAATAATAATTGTAACTCAGTTTAATCATGCTAAAGAAATTACTGAAGAAGCTAAAAAAGCTATCAACGCACTAAATAAAGCAGGATTAACAGTAAGAAATCAAACAGTTCTACTTAAAGGGATAAATGATGATCCTGATGATCTAGCTGGATTATTAAATAAATTAACATCTGTTGGCGTTCATCCATACTATGTATTCCAGTGTAGACCTGTAAAGTTTGTTAAAAATCATTTCCAACTTTCTCTATATGAAGGTGTTAAAATTGTTGAGGAAGCCAAGAAGAAAATGAATGGAATTGGAAAAGGATTTAGATATGCTATGTCTCACCCAAGAGGTAAGGTAGAAATTTTTGGTGTTCACGAGGACAAAATGATATTTAAGTTCCATCAAAATAAGTATGAAGAAGATGCCGGAAAAGTATTCTTGCGAGATTTAGATAAAGAAGCAAGATGGTTAGATGAAGATATGAATCCGATAGTATAGATTAGGGCAAAACTGCAGCTGTTAAGTTGCAGTTTTTTTATTTGACACTTTTTTTAATTATTTGTATTATTTATATATACTACCAAATGAGGTTGTTTATATGAAAAAGACGAGAGATTCAATTAAATATGC
>JBEPWV010000116.1:0-4442 GCA_041642175.1 Clostridia bacterium | reverse complement strand
AAGCCCTCCCGGGAGCAAATTGTGGTGCTTGCGGATATCCTGGGTGCGATGCTTTAGCCAAAGCAATAGCTGAAGGTAAAGAGCCTGCAGATTCCTGTCCTGTAGGTGGATCTGAAACTGCAGAAGCAGTTAGTGCTATAATGGGGTTAGAATCAGGAGAAGATTCTGAAGGCAAGAAGGTAGCTAGAGTATTATGTGCAGGGTGCGATTCTATCTCGAAGAAAAAATTTGATTATAAAGGAATAAAAGATTGTAAAGCAGCTTCAATGATTCAAGGGGGAGACAAAGCTTGTGATAAAGGATGCCTTGGATATGGAACGTGTTTCGAAGTTTGTAACTTTGATGCAATTAGAATAGAAGATGGACTTGCAATAATCGACCCGGAAAAATGTACAGCTTGTGGACTATGTTTAGAGGCATGTCCTAAAGATGTTATAGAATGGGTACCATATGACCAGGAAGTTGTGGTGGATTGTAAGAATCAAGATTTTGGTAAAGCAGTAAAGGATATATGTGAAGTAGGTTGTATAGCTTGTGGAATATGCGAAAAAAATTGTCCTTTTGATGCTATACATGTTGAAAATAATATTGCAAGAATAGATTATGATAAATGTACAGAATGTATGATATGTACGGAAAAATGTCCAACTAATGCAATATCAGGAGAATTAGAGAAAAGGAAAAAAGCTTATATAATTGCTGATAAATGTATAGGTTGTACAATTTGTGCGAAAAACTGTCCTGTAGATTGCATAGATGGAGAAGTAAAAAAAGTCCATGTAGTTAATCAGGAAGACTGTATTGGATGCAGTGTTTGTTTTGAAAAATGTCCAGTTGATGCAATAGAAATGAGATAATAAAAAAGGAGCCTAGGCTCCTTTTTTATTATCATCATTATTTTCTTTCCCCCATAAATTATCAGCTGTCTTACTCCATTTATGAGCTATAGGTTTACATTTATCGTAGAGGTCTTCTGGCGGCTCTTTATCTAAAGGTTGTGTAGACATAGAATTAGCTTCATGGACCATTTCAACAATTTTTTCAGGATTATCTAAAATAGGACAAGGTCTTAAATGATTATTATTGAAAGGCTGTCTTTTTTTATAAGCCTTAAATAGAGGAGATTCTAAAGCTTCTAGTAAGCTTACGTCCTTAATATTAGTATCAGAATAATGAACAAAAGCACAGGGTTCAACATCCCCATTTGCATTTATATGAAAGTAATTTTTTCCACCGGCAATACAACCATCAACATACTCTCCATCGTTCCAAAAATCCATTGTAAAAATAGATTTAGTTTTTCTAAATTCTCTTACCTTATGATACATATATTCTCTTTCATCTGGTCTGCAACATAAATCTGTATTAGCTTCTTTTCCTATAGGCATATATGTAAATAGCCACATAAAGTAAGCTCCTTTGTCAATCACAAAGTCGTAAAATTCTTCTGAGCCTATTTCTTTATAATTGCGATGATGATAGCACACTGATACACCAAAGAGAACTCCCTCCTCTTTTAAGTAATCCATACCCTTTGATAATTTATTGAAAGTGTTTTTACCTCTTCTATAATCCGTGGCTTCTTCAAAACCTTCAATACTAATTCCAGGAGCAAAGTTTCCAACTTCTCCAATTCTTTTTGCTATATCCTTAGTAATTAAAGTACCATTAGTAAAACAAGTAAAGTAACAATCTTGATGTTTTTCACACAACTTCAATATATCGTCTATCTTTACAAAAGGTTCTCCTCCTGAAAAAATATACATATATATACCTAATTCTTTACCCTCTGATACAACCCTGTCCATAATATCATATGATAAATCATCAGTTTTATTGTACTCATTAGCCCAGCATCCATCGCATTTCAAGTTGCAGCGAGAAGTTGGATCCATTAGTATAGTCCAGGGAACATTTATATTTTGTTCTTTTGCTATGTTTTTTTCCTTTGGTAAACCAAATATTGAAGCATTTAAGAAGAAATTCTTGATAAATTTTTTCTGAGCATCAATATCAACTTCATCAAAAAATTTATATATAAGTTTTGTCCAAGGACTATTTAAATTAGTTAGCTCTGACTTTACTTTCTTTAAGAGTCTTTTGTCTCGGGGATTTTTCAAAAATTTCTCTGTGAAATTAAGAATATTATCTATGTTATCTTTAGGATTCTTGTCTATATAATTAATTGTTTTACTTACGGCAACTTGTCCGGCAAATCTCTTCAAAGCATTCATTATATTTCCTCCTTTTTAATTCCCCGTATCAATATCATAATAGTTTGACATGCTGACCTTGAATCAACAGTCTCATTAATCATGTCCTTAACAGAAAAAGATTGGAGCATTCCTAATATTAGAGTTGATAAAGTAGGACCATGAATTTCTTTTATTTCTCCGTGTTTTATAGATTCATTTATTAAGCTTGTGAAAGTTAGTTCAAGTTCTTTATATAATGACTTTAGTTCGTTTTCTAGTGCTTTATTGTTATGCCTGACCATTAACCAAAAGTCGATAAATGCTTTAGATATTGTTTGACCATTTAAATTAATAATGAGGTATTCAACTAACTTCTCGACTTTTTCTATGCTAGTTAGAGAATCATCATCCTTAATTGCATCATAATTCATTTTGAAAAAAGACATACCTAATTCTAGAATATAAAGATATATCTCATCCTTATTATTAAAGTATTGGTACAATGTAGTTCTACCCATATTACAGGCTTTACTTATATCTTTTAAATTCGTATTATAATAACCTTTCTCAGAAAATACAGGAATCGCTTTATTAGCTATTTCCAATTTTTTCTCTTCAGTATCTATTATTTTTGGCATAAAAACCTCCTATATATGACGTCAGCGTTTAAATAGACATCTATGTCAACTATATTTTATCACAATTGGATTGATTGTCAATAAAAAAAAGAAGCTCTTAGATAGAGCTTCTAATTATTATATTATAAATTTATAGCATTACCATCTACTTTTTTTTCTTTATCAGGTTCTATATTTTTAAAAGCAGCTGTAAGCATTAATTTAATACGATTTATCTGGTTTACTTCACTAGCCCCCGGATCAAAATCAATTGGTGCAATATTAGCATTAGGATAAGATCTCTTCAATCCTTTAATCATTCCCTTACCTGTTATATGATTAGGCAAACAAGCAAAAGGTTGTAAACATAATATATTATTAACACCTTCTTCAAGTAGAGCGACCATTTCAGCAGTTAAAAACCAACCTTCACCAGTTTGATTACCTAAAGAAAGATGTTTTTTAGCCTTGTTTGCTAATTCTTTTATATTGTGTGGTGGTAGAAATCTTGTACTGTTTCCAAATGCTTCTACAGCTTCCTTTCTATAATAATCAATAAGCTTAATAGCTGCGGATGAAAGAATTGATCCTTTTAAATTGCTTTTTATCATTTCTTTATGTTTTATAACTGTATTATATGCAGAATAGGAGAAGAAATCTAAGAGTTCTGGAACAACTGCTTCTGCTCCTTCACTTTCCAAAAGTGACACTATGTCATTATTTGCTGTAGGGTGATATTTAACTAAAATCTCACCGACAACACCAACTTTTGGCTTTTCAATATTTTCATTAATTTCCAAACTATCAAAGTCTTTTATAATATTTTTTAAATTATCTTTAAAGTCTCTAAATCCGCCTTTTTCTATTGTTTCCTTACAAACATCTACCCAGTAGTTGTATAGTTTGTCGGCAGAACCTTTAATTTTTTCATAAGGTCTGGTTTTATACAATACTTTCATAAATACATCACCGTATACTATACCCATTATAAGGTTATGTAGAAGTTTTGGTGTTATTTTGAATCCAGGATGTTTCTCTAATCCTACTGCATTTAATGATATTACAGGAATATTTTCAAATCCATTGTCTTTAAGTGCTTTCTTTATAAAAGCTATATAATTTGTGGCTCTACATCCTCCACCAGTTTGAGACATTATCAAAGCAGTCTTATTTAAGTCGTATTTTCCGGATTTCAAGGCTTTAATAGTTTGGCCTGTAGTAATTATAGAAGGATAACAGGCATCATTATTAACACACTTTAAACCTTCATTTACGGCTTCCTTGTCTACAGAAGGAAGTACTTCTATATTATAACCACTTCTTTTAGCAGCAGCTTTAAAAAATTGGAAATGTATAGGAGACATTTGGGGAGCAAGTATTGTATATTCTTCTTTCATTTTTTTAGTAAAAACCACATTATTATAATCATTATTTTTATTAAATGTACTGTAATTCATTTTGTCTCTTTCCTTCATGGCTGCTATAAGTGATCTTATTCTTATTCTTACTGCTCCTAAATTATTAATTTCATCAATTTTGATTAAAGTAAATATTTTATTATGTTTTTCAAGTATTTCGTTAACCTGATCTGTTGTTACAGCATCTAAACCGCATCCAAAAGAATTAAGCT
>JBEPWV010000115.1:0-4477 GCA_041642175.1 Clostridia bacterium | reverse complement strand
CTATAGTAATTATAGATGAAGCCTACATAGAATTTGGTGGTGAATCTTCTGTAGATTTAATCAACAATTATGAAAACCTAATAGTTATGAGAACTTTATCTAAAGCTTTTGGATTAGCGGGATTGAGAATTGGAGCTTTGATTTCCAATGAAAAAATGATAGAGAAATTGTGGAAGGTTAAGCTTCCTTACAACTTAAATTCAGCTTCTCAATTCATAGCCAATCAAGTTTTTAAGAATTTAGAAATTATTAATCAGCATATTAAATTGATAATTGAAGAAAGAAAAAGAGTAACGAATTTATTGAAAGAACTAGAGTTCAAGGTATATCCTTCAATGACAAATTTTATTATGATAAAATCAGAAATAAAAGATCTTGCTGAAAAGCTAGAAAAGAAGCAAGTTTTAATTAGAGATTTTACTAAAGATATAAAGGACCATTATAGGATTTCTATAGGTAGAAAAGAAGATAATGATTATATGATAAAAAAATTATGGGAGGTAAAAAATGAGGACAGGTAAAGAGACAAGAAAAACTAATGAGACAGAAGTAAGTATTAATATCGATTTGGACGGCAAAGGGAAAAGTGACATCAATACAGGAATTGGTTTCTTTGATCATATGTTGGAACTTTTAGCTTTTCACGGTCAATTAGATTTAAATATTTCTGCTAAGGGGGATTTGAATGTTGATACACATCATACTGTCGAAGATATTGGATTATCCTTTGGCAAGGCATTTCTTCAAGCTTTAGGTGACAAGAAGGGAATAAACAGATACTCTTATATTTATCTGCCTATGGATGAAGCATTAAGTAGGATAGTATTTGATATAAGTGGAAGGCCTTATACAGTTTATAATGTAAATTTAACTCACAATAAATTAGGAGAGATGGAAAGTCAAAGTTTTAAAGAATTTTTTACTGCTTTTGCAAATGAAAGCAAAACAACTCTACATATTGAAAGTATATACGGAGAAAATGACCATCATATAATAGAATCAGTTTTTAAAGGATTTGGAAGAGCTTTAAAAGAATCTGTGAAGGTAACATCTGATAAAACTCCCTCTACAAAAGGAGTATTATAATGAATATTATAATAGATTACGGTCTAGGAAATCTTAATTCAGTTCAGAAGGGATTTGAGAGAGTTGGATTAGAGACTAAAATTTCCAGTGATGTGGATGACATAAAAAAAAGTGATTCTCTTATATTACCCGGTGTTGGTGCCTTTAGGGATGCCATAAGTTTATTAAAAGAAAAAAATCTAAAGGATATTATTATTGAAGAAGTAAAAAAAGGAAAAAGTATTCTAGGTATTTGTTTAGGAATGCAGCTACTTTATGAAAAAAGTTTTGAAAATGGTGAATATGATGGATTGGGTTTAATTGAAGGGCATATTAAAAAGTTTGACATCAATTTAAAGGTTCCCCATATGGGATGGAATGATTTAAAAATTCAAAAAGAAAATCCAATAGTTAAATATATTAAAGAAGGAGACTATGTTTACTACGTACATTCATACTATGCTAAGGGAAGAGAAGAAGATGTGATTGCATATTCAGAGTATGAAGTTAAAGTGCCTGGAATAATAAATAAAGACAATATATACGGTATTCAATTTCATCCGGAAAAAAGCGGCAATGTAGGACACAACATATTAAAGGCATATAAGGAGATTATAAGATGAAAATATTTCCAGCTATAGATATAAAAAATAATAAAGCTGTAAGGTTGAAACAGGGAAAATTCAACGAAGCAACAGTATATTCTGACAATCCATATCTTATGGCAAAAAAATGGATTAATAAGGGAGCGGATTTTTTACATATTGTAGATTTGGATGGTGCTGAAACAGAGAATTTAATAAACAAAAAATCAATAATTGAAATTATAAACAAAACTAATGTAAAAATCCAAATAGGTGGAGGTATTAGAAGTGAAAAAAGGATTAAATCCTATTTAAACCTAGGCGTAGAGAGAGTCATAATAGGGACTATGGCTGTTGAAAATCCTGAACTTCTAAAACAACTAGCTAAAAAATACGGGAAACAAATGGCGGTTTCTGTAGATGCAGTAGATGGTTTTGCTGCCGTTAAAGGTTGGAAAGAAGTGACGGATGTTCATGTTTTAGAAATATGTAAAACAATGGAGGAAATAGGAATAGATACTTTAATATATACTGACATATTAAAAGACGGTATGTTAAAGGGTCCAAATTTTAAATATTATAAAATGTTAAAAGAGAAAACTAATCTAAATATTATAGCATCTGGTGGCATATCATCGGTAAAAGATTTAGAAGAGCTTGATGGATTAAATATATATGGTGCTATAATTGGTAAAGCTTTATATAATGGAGATATAGATTTAGAGGAGGCATATAAATGCTTGCAAAAAGAATAATACCCTGTCTTGATGTTAGAAATGGAAGAGTAGTAAAAGGCAAAAAATTCAAAGATATAGTAGACGTTGACCAACCGGAAACATTGGGTAAATTTTATAGTGATAATAATGCAGATGAATTAGTATTTTACGATATTACTGCATCAAACGAAGGAAGAAAAACATCTCTAGAATTCGTTAAAAGAGTTGCTGATGAAATTAATATTCCTTTTTCAGTAGGAGGGGGAGTATCAAACTTAAATGACTTTAACGAAATATTAAGAAAAGGAGCAGATAAGGTATCAGTGAATTCCTCTGCAGTTAAAAATCCCTTTCTTATAAAAGAAGCCTCAGAAAAATACGGAGCTCAATGTGTAGTGCTTTCAATAGATGCAAAAAAAGATATAGACGGCACTTGGAAGGTCATAATCAACGGAGGAAGACGAAATACCGGGCTTGATGCCGTAGAGTGGGCTGTAAAAGGAGTCGAACTTGGTGCTGGTGAGCTTGTAATCAATAGCATTGATGCCGACGGTATGAAACAGGGATATGATATAGACTTATTAACTCAAATAACCCAAAAAGTTAGAGTCCCGGTTATAGCATCTGGTGGTGCCGGTAATATGGAACATTTTTATGAAGTTGCAGATAAAGCTGATGTAGATGGTATTCTTGCTGCTTCAGTATTTCACTATGGAGAAATTAATATTAATGAGTTAAAAAAATATTTAAAAAACAGAGGAATAGAAGTCAGAATATAAAGGAGTACAAATGGAATACAATAAATTAATCAAAAATATCAAATTTGACGAAAAAGGATTAGTTCCTGCTATAGCTCAGGATATAAATACAAAAAAAGTACTTATGCTGGCCTATATGAATAAACAATCCATCAAGAAAACTCTTGATGAAAAAAAAGCATGTTACTACAGTAGAAGTAGAAAAGAACTTTGGGTTAAAGGAGAAACCTCCGGAAATTATCAAATAATTAAAGGTTTTTCTTACGATTGTGATGGAGATACTATACTACTGGAAGTTGAACAAGTAGGACCGGCATGCCATACAGGTAAATACTCTTGTTTTCACAATTACGTATTAGAAGATAAGAAGGAAAACAATGAAATCTTAGAACAAATATATGAAACAATAATAGATAGAAAAGTAAATCCAAAAGAAAAATCTTATACTAACTACCTATTTAAAGAAGGATTAGATAAAATCTTAAAAAAAATTGCAGAAGAAAGTGGGGAAGTTATTATTGCCTCTAAAAATGAAGATAAAAATGAACTTATATATGAAATCAGTGATTTAGTGTACCACACACTAGTACTCATGGCAGAAAAAGATGTAAATATTGGAGAAATAAAAGAAGAACTCAAAAAAAGACATAAATAATATTAATATTGACAAAATAAATCTATGATATTATAATATTAATAATATTTACATATAAAAACTATGAAGAGCCGAGTAGAATAGACACTGTGATCAAGAGAGGGAAAACAGTAGCTGTAAGTTTTCCTATCATAAGATTATTTGAAAACTAGCTTGGAGTTCAGCTTATGCTGCGTTAAATGCGTTAAATTACTAGAGTACAAACTAGGGTGGAACCACGTTATATACGTCCCTTAATATTAAGGGACTTTTTTAATTGAAAAAAAGGAGGAAAATATGATTAAAATTACATTACCTGATGGTAGCAGTAGAGAATATGAAAAAGGTGTTAAAGTTATAGATGTTGCAAAAGATATTAGTGAAGGTTTGGCAAGAGTTGTTGTGGGAGCCGTTGTCAACGGCAAGCCAAGAGATTTAACATATGAACTACATGAAGATAGTGAAGTAGAATTAGTTAAATTTGAAAGTGAAGTAGGAGAGGACATTTTTAGACACACAAGCTCTCATATTTTGGCTCAAGCAGTAAAAAGACTGTTTCCAGGAACAAAGCTGGCAATTGGTCCGGCTATAGAGAATGGTTATTACTATGATTTTGATTCGGAACACAAATTTACTGAAGAAGACCTGGAAAAGATTGAAAAAGAAATGAATAAGATTGTCAAAGAAGACTTAGAAGTAGAGAGGTTTACTCTAAATAAA
>JBEPWV010000114.1:0-4518 GCA_041642175.1 Clostridia bacterium | reverse complement strand
TTAACAAAGAAGGTAAAATCATTGGAAGATGAATCTGCTATGTTAAAAGAAAAACTTAAAGACGAAGAAAATGATAAAGCAGAACTTGAAAAAATCAATGTAGATTTAAAAGAAGAAATAAAGAAAAACAAAGAGCTGCTTGCTGAACTGAAAGAATACGACAAAAACAGAAGTCAACAAGAAGCAGCAAAAAAAGATGTAGAAATAACAGAGCCGGAAGTTGAAAGATTAGAAGAAAAAGAAGAAATAAACGAAATAGAAGAAGCAGAAGCAGAGGAAGTTTCAGAAGAGGGAGACAAGTAATTTGTATTTTAAATACCAACAATTAATTCATGATGAAGATGAAGTAAATAAAATAAAAAATGAATTTAATGTAAGTGAATTAACATCCAGACTACTTTTAAATAAAAACCTAAAGTCATTAGATGAAATTGAGGATTATTTAAACCCCGAATACAGTAAGAAAAGCAATCCTAAAAACATTAAAAACATAATAGGAGCCACGGAGTTATTTAAAGCAAATATTGATAACAACAATAAAATCACTATTTACGGAGACTATGATGCTGACGGTGTAACTTCTACCGCTCAGCTCCTTCGTTTTTTAAGAGGAAAAATTTCTAATCCAAGATATTCCATACCTCACAGAGAACAGGATGGATACGGATTAAATTTTGACAAAATAAATCAAATAACAGAGGACGGAACTAAATTACTAATAACTGTGGATTGTGGCATTACTAATATTGAAGAAATAAAACATGCTAAAGAAAAAGGTTTAGATGTAATAATAATAGACCACCATAACTGTGAAGAAGAGCTGCCTGATGCAGACTATATTATAAATCCTAAAATTTACGACGAAGAGGATTACTTTGCTAATTTATGCGGTTCTGGTCTTACATATAAATTCATAGAAAACACAATTAAAACCTTTTATCCTGATGACAACTTAAATGAATATATTCAACTTGCAGCCATTGGGACAGTAGCAGATATTGTAACTCTTAAAAGTGAAAACAGAAGGATAGTGAAAAAAGGTCTTAAAAACATCAATACATTACCTATAGAAGGTATTAAGGCTGTCAAAAATGTATTAAACAAAAATATAATTGATTCCGGGGATATAAGCTTTAGAATAGCACCAATGATAAATTCTTCCGGAAGGATGGATCATGCTGATAATGCTGTTGAACTTTTATTTACAAAAAATGTAGAAAAAGGTAAAAAAATAGCTGAAAAACTATTTTCCTTTAACGAAGACAGAAAAATTGTAGAAAAAGAGATTTATGATCAAGTAGAGGCATATATAGAAAAACACTGCCAGGAAGACAATATACTAATTGTAAGAGGTTTAAACTGGCACGAAGGTGTCATAGGTATTGTAAGCTCAAAAATTACTGAGAAATACAATAAACCCTCTCTAATATTTACCAACAATGAAGGAGATTTAAAAGCCTCCGGTAGAAGCATAAATAATATCAATATTTATAATGAGTTAAAATCCTTTAAAAAGTACTTCGAAAAATTTGGAGGACATTCTCAAGCAGTAGGATTAAGTATAAAAGAAGAAAATTTTAATGATTTTAAAAATTCAGTAGTAAATCACTTCAATGAAAAATTTAACTACCGAGATTTAAGAAAAAATATTACAATAGATTCTTTACTGGAATCAAAACATATAAACGTAGAAACTTTTCAAGAAGCAAAAATACTCGAACCATATGGTTTCGGTAATTCAAAACCGAAATTTTTATACAGTGACTTTACTGTAAAAAGCACTCGAAAAATAGGTAAAGAAAAAAGACATATTAAAGTAGCTACAGAGAAAAACGGGGTTTTAATTGATCTGCTGTATTTTAACTATAAAGATGACGACCTGCAGGCTATGTTATACTACAAAGAGGTAGTATGTTCCATAGATCTAAACTACTTTAGAGGAAATGTCACTCCTCAGTTAATAGTTAGAGACATCAACAATTATATTATCTACGAAGAAAAAAAAGAATTTATTAAATTACTAACAACCTTTGGAAAAAACTTGAAAAACAATATAGAATCAGATGTAAATATAAATAAAAAAGTAGATATTGAAGAAAAAGATATTGAAGAATTAAAGAAATACAAAGAAAATAATAATAATCCTTTAAAAAACCAGAAAATTATATATACTATAAATAAATGGATACCGAAGAAGGAAGAGTACAACAGTATTAAATCAATTACTGTAGATAACAAAAGAAAAATACTAAAAACAAATATTTTTAAACTAATAAAATACTTAAAAGATAAAAAAAATATTAAAGTAAATCCGGAAAAAATAATTTATACTCTTGAAAAAGAATCAACAAATATAAATTTTAAATATAAAATATCAAAAAATAATATTTATATAAGAAAGTAATGGAGGACAAAATGGATTTAAAATCAAAAATTAGAGTAATTGAAGGTTTCCCAGAAGTAGGTATTAGTTTTAAGGATATTACTACTGTGCTTCAAGATCCTGAGTTACTACGAGAATCAATTGATCAAATGACAGAGAAATTTCAGGATTTAGGAGTAGATATAGTAGTAGGACCGGAATCAAGAGGTTTTATTTTTGGAACCCCAATAGCCTACAAGTTAAATGCAGGTTTTATTCCAGTAAGAAAACCGGGGAAATTACCGGCTGAAACGGTAGATTACAGTTACGATCTTGAATATGGAAAAGATACCTTAGAAATCCATAAAGATGCCATACAAAAAGGACAAAAAGTATTAATAGTTGATGACTTACTTGCAACTGGAGGTACTGTTAGTGCTACTGCCAAACTAGTAGAAATGCTGGGAGGAGAAGTTGTAGGACTTTGCTTCTTAATAGAATTAACCGAATTAAAAGGAAGAGACAAATTAACTAAATACAAAATAAATTCAATCATTAAATACTAAACTCAAATTTTATTAAACAGGTGATAAAATGTTTGAAGAGCTAAAAATTAAAATTCAAGAATACAACGATAAAGCTAACTTTGACTTAATTGAAAAGGCTTACAATCTTTCAAAAAAAGCTCATGATGATAATCCGAATAGAATGTCCGGAGAAAAATTCTTCATGCACCCTTATAATGTAGCTTTAATATTAGCTAATCTAAATATGGATGAAGCTACTATTGCAGCTGGATTGCTTCATGATGTCTTAGAAGATACTATAATTGAATACGACGAACTAAAAGAACAATTTGGACAGGAAATTGCCAATTTAGTAGACGGAGTAACAAAATTAAGCAAAGTTAAATATAAAACTAAAGAAGAACGCCAAGCTGAAAGTTTAAGAAAAATGGTAATAGCAATGTCAAAGGACATTCGTGTTATCATTATTAAGCTTGCAGATAGACTTCACAACATCAAAACATTAGAATATATGCCTGTTAGTAAACAAAAAGAAAAAGCTGTAGAAACAATGGAAATATACGCACCAATAGCCAGCAGACTTGGTATGGCATCTATAAAGTGGGAGTTAGAAGACATATCTCTTAAATATATAGATCCAGAAGGATATAAAGATATTTCCGATAGAATTGATGCAAAAATCAAAGCAAAAAAAGACTTTATAAATGGTATTATAGAAAAACTTAATGAAAAAATAGAAGAAGCAGATATAGAAGGAGAAATTACAGGAAGAAGAAAAAGCATATACAGTATTTATAAAAAAATGTACGTGAAGCATAAAGAATTTGATGAGATTTACGACATATCAGCTATAAGAGCAATTGTAGAAGATGTTAAAGACTGTTATGGTGTTTTAGGTATAGCTCATACATTATGGAAGCCTATGCCGGGAAGATTCAAGGACTATATAGCAATGCCTAAACCCAACATGTACCAATCATTACACACAACGGTTATAGGTCCTGACGGTAATCCTTTTGAAATTCAGATAAGAACCTATGAAATGCATAGAACAGCTGAATACGGTATTGCAGCTCACTGGAAATATAAAGAAGGTATTCAAAAAGACGATTTCGAAGAAAAATTAAACTGGTTGAGACAAATGCTAGACTGGCAGCAGGAAACTAAAGACCCTAAAGAATTTATGGAGTCTTTAAAAATAGATCTTTATACAGACGAGGTTTTTGTATTTACTCCAAAGGGAGATGTTGTAAACCTGCCTAAAGGTTCAACACCGATAGATTTTGCCTATAGAGTTCACTCTGCAGTAGGAAATAGATGTGTAGGCGCCAAAGTAAACGGCAGAATAGTTCCCCTGGATTATAAACTTAAAAACGGAAACCAGGTAGAAGTTATTACATCCAGCAACAGTAACGGTCCAAGTAGAGACTGGCTAAAAATAGTTAAAAGCAGTCAGGCTAAGACTAAAATAAGAAGATGGTTTAAAACAAAAGATAAGGATTTATACATTGAAAAAGGTAAAAATCTCCTTGAAAAAGAAGTAAAAAAACAGGGTTACAAACTAACAGCACTATTAAAAGAAGAGTGGCTTAAAGAGATAGCTGAAAAGCTTAATATAAAAGAATTAGA
>JBEPWV010000113.1:0-4532 GCA_041642175.1 Clostridia bacterium | reverse complement strand
CGGCTTTTCTAAGTCCTGAACCTGTTTTTCAAGTTCCGAAAAAGTTTCTTTTAATTTCTCAACAGTTGTCTCAAGATTTTTTTCTTCAACTTCACAAAGTTTCCTTTCGGAGACGTGGGTACCTTCTTTGAGAAATAGCTCGTTATCATTAGTTAGGAATGAGAACTCATCCTCATATACATATTGGGATGTTGTATTACTTTCTTCCATAATAGTATTCACAGAACCCTCTTTAGTGCACTTGGCAATTCTTATTACTTCAATTCAATTACATATCCATTCAGTTTAGCCAAGATAATATTTATACGCAACTTATTACAATTCGAGCCGGGCTTTTTAATATTTAACGTGAGCATTCGGAATAATTAAAAACTTGTATTAATTGTTTTTTTGAATAGTTCAGTCTAAGATGTATTTTTTATCCTACTTTTAATAATAATGCAGCTGATGAATCTCCAGCAGCACAACCAGTTACTACTACATATCCTCCGCCTTTAAGTACAGCTTCCTCTATTCCTTCAACCATAAATCTAGCTATAGTCGGACCTTGAGGATGTCCATATACTATAGAGGTCCCGTAATTGTTAAAATTCATCTTATCAAGTTTAAGTTCTTGAGCTAAATATAAATCATTAACTATAAATGGAGTGTGATTTTTTATTACTGAAACATCTTCTATACTTATTCCAGCTCTTTTAAGTGCCATCTTTACTGCTCCAACGGGAGCTGCTGGCATGAAAGCCTCTTTAGTTTTATTATATCCATAAGATACTATTTGTATAGGTATATTTTTATCTGTACTTAGTTCTAAAGATTTTTCTTTATTTGTAACTATTACACCTACGTTACCATCTGCTGGATGGGTTTGAGATCCAAAAGTATGAATTCCATCGGGCATTATCGTACGTAAGCTTTTTAGTTTTTCTTTTGAAGTTTGTATGACTCCTTCATCTTTTTCTATAACCAATGTTTCTTTACGTTTTTTTAGTTCTATTGGAATCATATATTTTTTTTGAAATTCTCTGTCATTTGCTAAAGCATCTTCATATTGTTCGTATCTTCTGTAAGTTAATTCGTCAGCTTCTTCTTTTGTAAATCCATTTTCTCTTGCTACATTTTCAGCTGTTTGAAGCATCCCAATACCAGTTGCAGGATCACAGTTCATGTTATCCATACTTACATTTTCTGATAAAACCTGCCCACCTGGACCTGCAGGATTTGGCCAAATAACATGAGGAGCATTTGAAATTCTATCTGTAAGCATACAGTAAGTTGTATCCACATTTCCTGTTTCAACTGCCATTGCTGCTGTGTTTATTGTATATGTTGAAGTAGCACATGCATGATTTACAAATTGACCTGGAATATTTAATCCCATCTCGTGTGCCGCCCATGTAGCACCATAAAAAGAACCTTTTTGTAATATTGTATGTCCTAAATATAGAAAATCCAGTATATTTAAGTCGTATCCTCTAATTTCAAAAAACTTCTTACCCATCTGTGCAGCAAGTTTTATTGAGTTTTCATTTTGCAAACTATTTTGCCATTTACTAAATGGTGAGCTGTAATAGCCTCCATAAGGTATGTATGAGTTTTTATACATTTTTCCCTCCTATTTTTTTGTTTAAAGCTATTTATTGAAATGTTTTCCCGGCCAGGAAATAAAATCTATAAGTCTAGCTTTAATTTAATGGTATATTGTATACTATTTATACTTATTTTATCCTCTTTTTGTAAGATTTAATCATAATTTTGCCTAATTTAAGTATATTGTATACTATTTGGTAAATAAAGCTTAAGGTTATTATATTTAACAATCTTTTATTTGTCAACGAAAAATACAGCTATTCTATAGATAAAAGATCAAAAGATATTACTCCGTTAATTTTTTTCATATTGTCAATCATCTCATCTAAGGAGATATCAACACCCGACACATCCAGTGAAAGATTTACATTTGCTTTTTCATTTATTGGTATTGTTTGGTTTATAGTTAGTATATTAGCATTGTGATCTGATATATTATTTATAACCTTTGATAAAATTCCTTTTTTATGTGCAAGCATCATCGAAAATACTGCCATTCTACCTATTGAATTTTCGGAAGGTGAAAAAACATAATCTTTATATTTGTAATATGTGCTTCTACTAATTCCTACTTCTTTTACAGCCTCGCTAATATTTTTAGAGCTATCTTCATTGATTATTCTTCTTGCTTCTATTACTTTTTCATATACTTCTGGTAAAATTTTCTTATTTACTATTAAGTATTTTTTTATCATATTTTTTTCCTCCTATAGGTAAAACCCTTGTTATCTACTTCTAGTTTTAATACTTTCCAATTGTATTTCAATGTGTTTATTTCTTTATAAAACTTTTCTTCCAAGTTTTCTTTGTTGGAAATACACATTATTGTAGGTCCAGCACCACTCAAGTAGTAGGCATTTTCGCTATTTTTTATAACATCTCTAATATAATCAAACTCATTTATAATCTTTTCTCTATAAGGTTGATGAAGTTTATCCTCAATGGATTCTTTAATCAGTTCAATATCACCCTTTACTAGTCCCTTTATTAAAAAAGGTATTCTTGATAAATTAAACACTGCATCGGAATGATTAATTTTTTCAGGAAGTATGTTTCTTGAATCCTTTGTGAATAATTCAAATTCTGGTATAAATGCATAGAATTTTATTTTTTTTGAGACTTTATATTTCTCAGTATAAATGTTTTTATGATTAGTAAAGGATGCTGTTAAACCTCCATAAATACAGGGAGCAACATTATCAGGATGCCCTTCGATTTTAGTAGCAATATCTAATACATTTTTTTTATTAATGTTAATATCATGAATTAGCATAGCTCCTACAACTCCACTTACAACACATGAAGCACTGCTTCCTAAACCTCTGGATTGAGGTATATTGCTTTTGATATCTATATTAATGTTTTGTAGAGTTTTATTGTAAAGTTTCTCTGTTTTTCTAAAAGATTTATAGATCAAATTATCCTCATTTAAAAACCTACTATCATTTCCAGTAATCTTGAATTTGTTTTTATCCCTTCTTAAGATTACATAATTATATTTATTTAAAGTTAATCCCAGTGTATCGAATCCAGGTCCTATATTCGCTGATGTTGCCGGTGTCTTTATTTCAAACATTTTTAGTCCTCTTCTTTTGTAATTTTAAATATTTCATTTTCAACTTCTTTTATTTCAATGACATTATTGTGAATATATGGTTTATTCATAATTTCTTTTAAACCCTTCGGAATCTGAAGATCAAATTTTTCACTAAAATCCAATAATAGTTCTTTTCCTTCTTTTCCTTTCTCTATTTCAATCTGAAGAGCATCATATATACTATCAATAAATTTGAAAGGACTGGCTGTAGATAGTATTACGCTCTTTGTAATATCTCCTGTCTTATTCTTATATTTATCATATACATTTATTGCAACTGCTGTGTGAGTATCAACTAAGTATTCTTTTTTATTATATAAATTTTTAATGCTTTTCAGGGTTTCATCTTCTGTTGAATAATCACTCCAAAACAAATTATCCATTTTTTGTTTTATTTTTTTAGTTACTTCATATTCGCCTTTAGTATGTAAAGCTTCCATTATTTTTTTTATATAGTTCGAATCTTCTCCACTTAAAAAGAAAAGCAATCTTTCTAAATTACTTGAAATTAGTATATCCATTGAAGGTGAAATTGTTTTAATAAACTTTCTATTTATATTATACTTACCTGTATTAAAAAATTCAGTTAAAACATTGTTTTCGTTAGAAGCACAAATCAATTTATTTATCGGCAAACCAATTTTTTTTGCTATATAACCAGCTAAAATATTTCCAAAATTTCCTGTCGGAACTACAAAATTAATTTCTTCACCTTCCATAATTTTTTTATTTTTTATTAAATCACCATAGGCTGAAAAATAATAAACGATTTGTGGTATTAATCTACCTATATTTATAGAATTTGCCGATGACATAATAGTGTTTTCTTTGGATAATTGTTTCTTAATTTCTTCATTATTAAATATTTTCTTAACTATATTTTGTGTATCATCAAAATTTCCTTTTACACCAAAAATATGTGTATTTTTTCCTTCTTGAGTTTTCATTTGAAGTTCCTGTATATTGCTAACACCACCATTAGGATAAAATACAATTATATTAATTCCTTCTACATCTTTAAAACCTTCTAAAGCTGATTTCCCTGTATCTCCTGAAGTTGCTGTTAGTATTAGAATGTTTTCTTTTATATTGTTTTTTTCTTTTGATAATTTCATTAAGTAAGGAAGTATTGACAATGCAACATCTTTAAAAGCTAATGTTCTACCGTGAAAAAGTTCAAGAATGTTGTACTCCCCTATGAATTTCATTGGAACTATTTCATTTGTATCAAACTTTTTATCATATGCATTATCGACGGAATATTTTATTTCATCTCCGGAAAAATCCGAAAAAAATATTGAAAGAATTTCAATTGCTAATTCTTTATAATTTAAATCCTTCATTTTAT
>JBEPWV010000112.1:0-4542 GCA_041642175.1 Clostridia bacterium | reverse complement strand
GTGTTCCTGTATAGCTGATGTAGTACCAACTCTGATAAATCTTTTAGCACCTACTTCTGCTAATTCTTCTAAAGCACTTGAGGTAGAGCCTCCTCCTGCTCCAGTTGAGCATGCAGATATTTCCATGCCTTTATATTTTCCAGTATGGGTCACGTGCTCTCTATATGCTGCTATTTCTTTTGATTCATCCCATAATTCTGACATTTTAGGTACTCTATCAGGATCTCCCGGTAGTAATACTGTTCCTGCTACATCTCCAGGTTTACACCTAATATGATACTGCAATTTTCCTTCTAATTCCGGTCTTTCTGCTTCTGATTTCCAATCTTTATTATTACTCATTATAATCCTCCTTAATCTTCTTTAGCTAATTTTATTAATTTGTCTTTAAATGGACTCTTAAGAGCTCCAGCTTCTGTTATGATTGCCGTTATATTTTCATTTGGAGTAATATCAAAACCAGGATACAAAGCTTCCACTCCTTCTACGGTAATTCTTTTAGCGTTTATATATACTACTTCTTTACTGTCTCTCATTTCAATTTCAATGCTTTTACCATTTTCTGAATTCAAATCTATATTGTATTTAGATGTAGAAATATGAAAGGGTATATTGTGAGCTTTGGCTACTAATGAAATCATATATGTTCCGATTTTATTTGCAGTGTCACCATTTACTGCCAATCTATCTGATCCGGTAATTACTCTGTCAAACATTCCTTTTTGAGCTAAGGCACCAACCATGTTGTCTGTAATTAATGTAACTGGTATATTAAGTTTATTTAATTCCCAGGCAGTAATTCTTGCCCCCTGTAAGTAAGGCCTAGTCTCACAAGCAATTACTTTAATATTTTTTCCCTGTGCTACTGCGGTTCTAAAAACTGATAGAGTTCTTCCTCCGAACCCAAATCCAGCAACTGCTCCAGCATGACAAACTGTTAAAATTGTTTCTCCATCTTTAATTAAATCGGCTCCGGATTTACCTATATGCTTTTCTACTTCCAATTGTTTTTGCATAATATCAATTGATCTTTGTTGAATTACTTCAATTAATTCTTTAGATTCAAATTTATCTATATCTTCAATTAACAAGTCAACGGTTTGGTGCATATTTACTGCTGTCGGTCTTGTAGATTTTAAATATTCGCCAGCTTCTTTTATTTCTTCTGCATTTCCTTTTGAATTAAATGTTTCCATAAGTATGCCGTAGATGCCTGCCAAGGCTATTGCTCCCGAGCCTCTTATTATCATGTCTTTTATAGATTTTCCTATTTCTTTACTTGTTTTTAATTCAACATAAACTTCTTCAGGCAGTTTAATTTGATCTAACATTATAATCTTTCCATCTTCATACCATGCCGGTAGAAGAAGATTTTCTTTTTTTAATTCTTCAACGTAATTTTTAATTAGCTTATCCATAGTTTCTCCTTTTTCTACTGTATTTATTTTTTAGATTTTGCACCACATGTTTTTCTTATAATTAGTTTTGGTTTTGTTATTATTTGATGTGTTTCTTCGGTTTTTCCTTTTATTATATCTTGTAAAAGTTCAAAGCTTTTTTCTCCGAATTCTTCCTGTCTGTTATCTACTGTTGTAAGCCCTATTGAGTAGTAAGATGCCATTTTTATATTGTCAAAGCCAACTACTGCAACATCTTCAGGTATTTTTATGCCTTTTTCTTCAAGTTTTTCCATATAGTCCAAAGCCATATAGTCATTAAAGGTAAATATAGCTGTAGGCTTATCCTCAGATTTCATCTTCATGAATTTATCAATATTTTTTTCGATATTTTCCTTGAATACTAATTCTTTGTCGATCTTGATATTATTAGCTTCCAAGGCCTCTCTATAACCTTGCAAACGAAGCTTGTTTAGATAGCTTGCATAATCTCCAGACATGTATCCAATTCTTTCATGGCCTAATTCTATTAAATGTTTTATTGCTTTTTTTGCACCTTCTAAGTTGTCCACGGATACATAGTTAATTTTATGATTTGATAATACAGGTCCTGTTAAAACAAAAGGTATACCATTCTCTACTAATGTATTGTATATACTTTCATCAAAGTCAACACTTGACATTATTATCCCATCTACATTTCTGCTTTTTAATATCATTATGTCCTTAATAGTTTTCTCATTATTATAGCTTGAATTTAATATTATAATATTAAATCCATTTTTTCCTGCTGCTTCTTCTGCTCCTTTTATTAACTCTCCAAAAAAAGGATTCGAAATATTTGGCACTATCATTCCTATAGTATTTGATTTTCTTGTTGATAATCCTCTTGCTGTATTATTTGGAACAAATCCCAAATCCTTTATAACCTGTCCAACCTTTTTCTTTGTCTCTTCTGTAACTAAATCGCTGTCGTTAATTACTCTTGAGACAGTTGCAACAGAATAACCGCTTTTTTTTGAAACATCTCTAATGGTTACTGTCATTATTTCACCTTCTTTATAATGTAACCGGTTACATTCCTGATAAAAAAAATAAAAATTTCTTATATTTCTTTTATTATATTGTATTAAATTTTTAGAATTATTGCAAGGGATAATTTATGAATGACTTATGCTATATAAAAAATATTATATGCAATTTCTTTATAGTTCTAAAACAAGACTTTTTAAGATTTATGTTAATTATTAAATAAATCTTTGATATCCTAATCCATAGGTTTTTCTTCAAGAAGGCATATATTTTTATACTCACATAAAATATCAAAAATACGAAATCCAAGGGTACTCATCAGTGCGGTTCCAATTATTAAAACAACAGCAAAAGATTCAAATGGAAAATAGCTACTGCCTATAATTCCTGCAATAACCAAAGAAAATTCACCTCTAGATAGTGTTACAAGACCTATAAATCTACCTTTACTTAAAGAACATTTCGAAACTTTACTAATTACGAAGCCAGACAAAATTTTTCCTGCGCTTGCACATAAAAGGGCTATAATTACCCATTTTGTATATTCTCCTAATCCCTCAAAGTGAAAGTTCATTCCAAAATAAAAGAAGTAAATACTTCCAAAAATATCTCTAAATCTCAATGCTGTTCTTTCCACTTTATCTTTACTCTTACCCTGAGAAATAGCTATTCCTAGAAAAAAAGCTCCTAAAGCTTCAGAAACACCTAGTTGAATACCAACTGCTGTTACAATAAACACTAATCCCAAGAAACTTAAAAGAGTTACTTCTTTGCTTTTGCTTTGTAAAAATTTATCGATTTGAGTATGAAACTTTATTCCCATAAGAACCAGTGCCCCGCAGAAAAGCAACGCAACCCCTAAATCTGTTCCTATGCGGATTAGGTTTAATCCATTAGTCTGATTATTAATACTTGTAATCAATACAAGATAAACTACCATGACCAAGTCTTCAAAAATCATAATTCCCATTACCAGTTCTCCCTCAGGGTCTTTGATTGCATTAAGATGAATTAGAGCTTTTGTGATAATTCCTGAACTACTCATATAGATAATACCCGCTAAAACAAAACTGTAGAAAAGATCAAATCCTAATAAATTACCAAGTAAAAATCCTATAGTAAAGTTAACAATAAAATCTATACTTCCTGCAATAATTAAAGCTTTTTTTCTATCAAATAATGTTTGAAGGGAAAATTCAAAGCCTAAGTAAAACAGCAAAAAAACAACACCAATTTCTGAAAGCAAGCCTATTACTTCATTATTAACAACCCAGTTTAGAAAAAGAGGTCCTGTCAGTATTCCTGCAAAAATGTAAAAAGGAGGATAAAAACTATTTATTTTTTTAGCAATTCTAGCAAATATAGCAACTGACATAAAAGCTATAGCGACTTGTGTATATACATTCATAAAATTCACCCTTTTTTTGAATATCGCTACAAATGCGAACTTAAATTTTAGCTAATTAACTTAAATATTTATTATCATTTTAACAACTTTCCACTCATCTTTGTCTTTTCTTTTTCAATTTGGCCTTATAATCAAGAACATCATTAATAACCTGAGAAATATTATCTACCTGTAATACCACAACATCTCCTTTTTTTGCCATATCCAGTGATGCTTTGGTAGCTTCTTTTTCATCTAAGACCAAGGTAATCATATCAGATTTAAATCCACCCTTTAACAATCCTTCTTTCACGATTTGAGCAGTTTCACCGGATTTTCTTTCTCTTGGATCCGTATCACAGAGAATAATATGGTCGTAGTACTTTGATAGAGCAACACCAAAATCAAAAATATCCTCTTTCCTTCTATTCCCAACACCTGAGGCCATACGAATTTTTCTTCCAGGCATTAAATCTTTGATGAATTCTCCTGTAGCATTTATAGCTCCAATATTATGACCATAATCAACAACTACTTTGAAATCACCCATATCAATAACATTCATTCTTCCTGGTGATTGACCTATGGAAGGACTGAAACTTACCAATCCTGCTCTTATTTGTGCTTCATTTAGTCCCAATGCAGCTGTAGCTCCTACTGCTGCCATAACATTCTCAATGTTAAATCCGGCATTACCATCAAAAGTTATTGGTATTTCAACAACAC
>JBEPWV010000111.1:0-4546 GCA_041642175.1 Clostridia bacterium | reverse complement strand
AAATGGCAAATTAACCCTGGAAAGCAATCTTAATCAGGGAAGTAAATTTTCAATATATCTTCCCGACAAAGATAATATTGGAATGAACAGCATAGATAAAAAAACAAAGAATTCTTGGGATTTATCTGATAATGTGAATGACTCTGACAAATTTATTTTAATAATAGAGGATAACGAAGAGTTTATTAGAGCTATTAAGCCCTATATTAATGACATGGGATTTAAGTTGGTAGCTGCACTAAGTGGGTATGAAGGTATAAATAAGGCTTCTACCAACAAGCCCGACGGTATAATGCTGGATCTTGTCCTTCCAGATATTAGTGGTGGTAGAGTTCTTAAGGAACTAAAAATCAATCCTGCTACCAGAGGAATCCCTGTACATATAATTAGTTTTAAAGATAGAGACAATGAGATAGTTTTTAAAAAAATGGGTGCGGTAGGATATACTCAAAAAACTCCTAATGTTGAAATTGATGCTAAAGAAGTTATCGATAATATAACTAAGGTAATTAATAAAATACCTAAATCTATCCTTCTTGTGGAAGATGAAGATTTAGAAGTTAAGTCAATAACTGAGATGTTGGAAGATTGGAATTTAGATATAGATACTGCTGATAATGCCAATACCGCAATTGAAAAAATAAAGAATAAAAATTACGATGCTTTAGTCCTTGATCTCAATCTAAAAGACAGCAGTGGAATAAATGTATGTAGATTTATAAAAGAAGAATCTCTTACTGTTCCTGTAATAATATACACTTCTAAATCTTTAACAAATGAAGAGTATAGAGAACTCAATAAATATTCAGATAGTATAGTATTAAAAAGTGCCAGTTCAAAGGGCAATCTACTTGAAGAAATAGCCATATTTATACATAAGATTTATGATTGGAAAGAGGGTAAGTTCAAGGCCTCTAAAGAAAATCTATCTGACATGAAAGGAAAAAGAATCCTATTATGTGATGATGATTCTAGAAATATATTTGCTATTACAAGTTTGTTAGAGGACTTTGATATAAAGATTAAAGAGTGCTACAACGGTAAGGAAGCCCTTAAAGTACTTTCTGAAGATAGAGATTTTGATCTAATTCTTATGGATATAATGATGCCAATAATGGATGGATTTGAAGCAATCAAGGAAATAAAATCAAGAAAAGAACTTAAAAATATTCCTATAATTGCTTTAACGGCAAAAGCCATGAAGGGTGATAGAGAAAAATGTCTAACTGCTGGAGCTGATGATTATATGTCAAAACCAGTAGATATGGACCTTTTAATTAAATTGATAAATCTTTGGGTGAATAAAAATGAAAATATATAGTTATCTTGAAGAAAATACAAAGCACATTATATTTACCCCAGGTAATCAAAGTTCTTTAAAAGAAGATTTTTTAGATGCACTCCAAAGTTATTGGAAAAAACTAAGGATAACTTTAATTGATACAAACCTTATTGATGACTGGTTGGTAGTAATACTAAAAAGCCTACAGGATAAAAATTCTGAAGATACACTGAAAATAAATGTTACATCTTACAATCTAAGTCTATATTTTAATCAATTACAGTTAACCCATAAGTACTTATCTCCCTACAAATTTGAACTCCCCGCAAAAGATAATAACGTAATACTAGATAGTAGTGAAATTGATAAATTTCTTCAAGATGTATATATAGATCTTAATAAGGATTTTCGAAATTATGAAAAATCTGTAGTAGAAAAAATCATCACAGGAAATATTCTTCAAAATAAACTGAAAAGCTTTGAAGAATATCGAAGGATTTTTTTTGACAGTGTTGATTACAGAAATAACTTTATTGATTCTATGTCTGTTACTTTTTCATCATTTTTTAGAAATCCTAGTTTCTATGCTTTTTTAAGAAATGATGTTTTAAAAAAAATGAAAAATTTCTACTCCTTCAATTTGTGGAGTGCCGGGTGTTCTAGCGGTATGGAAGCATTTTCATTAGCTATAATTTTATATGAAGAGGGACTTTTAAACAAAGCTTCTATATATGCTACCGACTTCAATGAAAATATACTCCAGATAGGAAAAAACGGAATATACTCAAAAAAGATTCTTCCGGAAATCCAAAAAAATTACAAAAAATCTGGAGGGGAAAACAGTATTTGGGATTATTTTGAAGATAAAGGTACATATATTCAGATTAAGCCCTTTATAAAAAATAAAATCAATTTTTTCAATCACGATCTTACGAATGACAGTGTTTTCAAAGAATTTGATATAATTATATGTAGAAATGTTTTTATATATTTTAATGACGAGTTGAAAAATAAAGTTTTGAATTTATTTTATGAATCAATGAAGGATTCAGGATATTTAGGACTTGGAAGTTGTGAAAATGTACATTATTACAACTTTACAGATAAATTTATACAGTACAAGAAAGGATACAATATTTACAGAAAATCAATAACAGGTATTTTGGAGGTTGGTACTATTGAATAAATTTAATATATTAGTAGTAGAAGACAATTTAAACAACGTTGAAATCCTTAGGGAAATTACAAACAATGTTAAAAACTGTGTATCTTTTTTTGCCTCAAGAGGCGATAAAGCTTTAAAGTTTTTAATGGAAGAAGATATAAATCTAATTTTTTTAGATTTAGGACTTCCGGATATAGAAGGTTATGAATTATTGAAAATAATCAAAGATAGAAAAAAAACTTCTGTAATACCGGTAATAGTAATTACAGGACTTTACATGACTGATGAGGATAAACGTAAAGGTTTTGAAATGGGAGCTTCAGATTATATATTAAAGCCCTACTCTCAACAAGAAATAACAAATAAAATTTATCAGTATATGAGTACATTTGTGAAAATACAGGATTTGATTAAAGAAATTGTAGATAAGAACAAAAAATTGCAAACCCAAAATCAGTCCTTAAAAAAAGCTTTTAATAAAATAGAGCACTTGATAATCCATGATGGACTTACTAATTTGTACAATAGATATTATTTGGATAAATATATAGCGGAGAAAACAATATCTCTGGAACTACCTTTTAGTGTAATAATGATGGATATGAATAATATGAAGATGGTAAATGATACCTACGGTCATAGTAGAGGAGATGAAATAATTATTAAAGCTGCTAATTATTTGACTAAGTTTACAAAAGACGATAATACTTTAATAAGATGGAGCGGCGATGAGTTTGTTCTTATACTTCCTAAAACCGATTCAAATAAATCTCAAGAATATGTATCGGAAATAATGCAGAGGAATTTTGAATTAAGTGATTTTTCTGTATCTTTAAATCTATCTGCTGGAACCTGCACCGTTGAAAAGGATGAATTATCTATGGCAGAAATTATAAAAATTGCAGAAGATAGAATGTATAGAAATAAGTTTGTGAACGCTAAAAGCTACAGGAGTTCTGTAATAGAATCTTTGAAGAAAATATTATTCGAAAAAGATTTTGAAACAGAAAAACATACTAAAAGGGTAGCTGAAATAACTATGGAAATGGCTAAAGGGATGAATATGTCAATTGCTGAAAAGGATGAAATATACCTCCTTGCCACTCTTCATGATATTGGAAAAATAGCAATCCCTGAGAGTATACTTATGAAACCGGGAAAACTCAACAAAGAAGAATGGGAGCTAATTAAAAAACATCCTGAAGTTGGTAATAATATATGTAAAACCATACCTGAATTAATTTCTATTGCTGATAACATTCTATGTCATCACGAGTGGTGGAATGGAGAAGGTTATCCAAGAAATCTTAAAGAAAATGAAATACCTATTTTATCAAGAATACTCACTATAGCAGATGCTTATGATGTAATGACCACAGGTAGACCCTATAAGAAAGCTATAAGCCGAGAAGAAGCTAAGAAAGAATTGTCTTTATGGGCAGGAATACAGTTTGATCCGAAGTTAGTTGAAATATTTATTAAATGCTGCTCTTAGGAACGATGGTGGAAAAGAAGATGCTTTCCAATAAAAAACCTCCTGTATTCCAATGTAAAGTTATTGGGATACAGGAGGTTTTATTTTTTCTTTTAGTGGGTTTTTCCTCCCACTTCTTTTATGTCTTCTTTTACTGTTGCTGATGTTTCTACAATTATGCTTAAAGCTTCTGCTATTTGTTCTAAAGACATATATGGTTGTTGAGGTTTTTCTATAACCTGCTCCGGAAGGAAAGGCACGTGTACAAACCCACCTTTTACTTCAGGGTATTTCTTGTCTATTAGGTACATAAGACCGTAAAGAATATGGTTACATACAAAGGTTCCAGCTGAATTTGATACGGATGCTGGAATGCCTACTTCTCTAAGATTTTTTACTGCTGCTTTTATAGGCAACGTTGCAAAGTATGCATTTTCTCCGTCTTCAAATATTTTTTCGTCTACTGGTTGGTCACCTTCGTTGTCGGGAATTCTTGCATCTACTATGTTTATACCTACTCTTTCAGGAGTGATGTCGTATCTTCCTCCAGCCTGTCCTGTACATATAACTACATCTGGCTTTATTTCAGCCATAGTTTCGTCAAGGACTTTTATAGCTTTTTTAA
>JBEPWV010000110.1:0-4573 GCA_041642175.1 Clostridia bacterium | reverse complement strand
CGCCAAGAATATCTGTAAGTCCGCCTGCTCCTCTTCCTGTAAACCAGAATCCAAATAATGTGATTCCTACTAGAACTATCAAAGGCAAGAAGAATGTCATTAACTTAGGATTAGACTTATTAGGTTCTCCTAATTCATAGTTAACATCCATCATAGGTTTAGCTCCATCTCTCACAATTTTACCTTCAGAAACAGCTCTATGTTCCGCTTTAAGCATTGGCCCGAAGTCTTTTCCTGTTATTACAAGCATTCCTACGAAAACTACTGTAAAGATACAATAAAGATTCAAAGGAATACTGTAAAGATATCCTTGAAAAGCAGATATTTCTGTAATCCCTGCTGTCTCCATACCTACATTTACCATTCCTATTTGGAATGCAATCCAGTCTGAAATAAAGAATGTTGCCACCGGTGCTGCTGTAGAGTCAAGAATGTAAGATAATCTTTCCGAAGATATTTTGTGTTCTTCACTAATATCTCTAAAAACATTACCAACTATTGCTGCATTTACATAATCGTTAAAAAATATTAATATTCCTAATAACCAAGCTCCTACTCCTGCAGACCTTCTCGTCTTAACTTTTTTCCTTGCCCATATAGTAAGTGCTTCACTGCCTCCCAATCTCCATATGAAAGCTACTCCTGCTCCCATAAGTAGGTTGAAAAGAAGTAAACTAGCATTCCATTCGTCGGTAACAGAACCAACTATAATATCCAGTGAATAAGCCGCTCCCGCAAAAGGATTAAATCCTGAAATTATAAGTCCTCCTGTGAAAACCCCCAAAAACAATGAAATCAATACCCTTTTTGTAGTAAAAGCAAGTGCTATTGCTACAAGTGGTGGTAGTATTGCTAACCAACCGTAACTCATAAATTTTCCCTCCTAAAATTTTTTATATTAAAATTGCAATTGCAATTTAATATTTCTTTTATCTATCTGCTGTTTTATTAATTTTTTTGAAATTTTGAATTAAAGGAAAAGGATTCTTCCAGGCTGTGTTTTAAGCCCATTTTTATTTATTTTATCTACAAAAATCAAAAAAATACAAAATAATTCAAAAAAAATCATAAATTATTTCGTATTTATTATTAAAATTTAATATTTTATCTATTCATATCCTTTTCAATCATCAATCCGTCTATGAATTTTCTTACGCTAATTCTTCCTCCAGATTTTGTTTTACCTCTTATAAAATCCATTTCAGTTCTAACATCCTGGAAGCTATAAAGCCTATTTGAATATCTCGTAAAGGTTTCATTTAAATAATCTTCCAAACCTAAATTAGCAATATTTGAAAGTCCTTTATTTACAGCTCTTCTAATTCTTTGTTCTGATGCCGCTGGATTTTCAAAGATTATTTCACATATATCTTTGAATTTTATATCCATTATGCTGGCTTTTGATTTTATAAGATAAGAACATATATTTAAAATCTCATCTGAGCCCTTCTCACCTATTATACCTAATCTGCTTAAAACAGATTTTATATATACAACCTCATCTTCCAATCTAGTATCTACTATGTTAAGATCTTTTTCTCTTTTAAAGAGTTTTTCTATTGCCTTAAGTTTCCTTCTCATATCTATAGATTCTGTTACATTTTTCAAAACTCTTTCTATTTCTATTAAGTTAATGGGTTTATTTATAAAAAACTCAATACCGCTGTTGTATGCTTTAGCTATCATGTCTTTTGAACTAACCTGAGAAATCATGACGAATTTTATATCCAGATTTATTTCTCTAAGTCTTTTAACCAATTCTATTCCTTCAATTTTTGGCATTAAAAAATCTATGAGAACAATATCAGGAAGGTATTTCTTCACATCATCAAAGGCTACCAAGGCATCAGTGCTGTAACCTACAACATATCCTAAATCATTGTCTTCGATAATATTCTCCAAAGCCTTTACTATTGCTATATCATCATCAACTATATATATTCTATTCATTCAACTTCACCTCTTGAAATAGGTATCTCCATTTTAAATTCTGTCAGTGAATTTTTTGATACAACGGATATTTTACCATTAAACTCTTTTTCTACAATATCCTTAACCAGTGTTAAACCTATACCTCTTTTTATTTCTCCTGAATCTTCGTTAAATTTGGTGGAAAATCCCGGATAGAAAATATAATCTAGGTTTTTATCCTTTATACCCTCCCCATTGTCAATTACTTTCAAAATTATTACATCATCCTGTATATTAAATATCATCTCAATCATTCCCTTTTTATCCCCTATAGACTCTATGGCATTCATAAGAAGATTCCTGAGAACAGACATTACATAATAGTGCTTTCTTACTTTTATATCATCGTTTATACTGAATTCCAAATCTATATCCAAATTGTTTTTGTTTATATAAGATGTCAAAATATCCCTTAAAATTTCAGCTATATCCGTAAAGTTCATGTTTATTTTTTCTATTCTTTTTCCCATGATATCTTCTATACCTTCTATCACACCGATATAATTCTTTTTAATTTCATGAACTTCCTTTGCTATCTGCAGTGCTATTTCCCCTTCTTTTTTTAACTCTTCATCTTTAGAAAGCTTTTCGTATAAATTATATGAGTTAGACATTACCTTCTCAATAAAGTCTATGTTCATATTCATGTAGTAAATTTCACTCTCAAGTTCTGAAGAAAATATCAACAATCTTTTGTATCTTTCTTCATGTTCTTTTCTTTTAAGTAGAAGGTGGTAGTAATTTATAGATATTATAATTAAAAATGCGATGCTTCCTCTAATCAATGCAATTAAAAGTAGTGTAAGGGTATCTTTTAGTATTTCAATATTTCCCGTGATTAAAGCTCTAGTCATAATTTCAGCAATATTTCCTATGAAATCACACATTACTATAGAGGCAAACCAGTAGGTATAATCAAAGTTTTTAAATTTGTTGTAAAAATACTGGTACAAAACACCGTACATAAAATAAAAGCCCAGCTCCGGATAACTTCCTATGAATGCTTCAATAAAAGTATCTCCAGAAAGAGCAGAAAACAAACTTCTTCCTAATATGCTTATAACACCTACGTACAAAACTGTCGGAAGAGGTTTCAATTCCCTATATATATATAACAAAACCGGCAAAGTTATTACAGAAAGAGTTATCCTAAATTCCTGTACAAGATAATCAAAATAAAATAACGATGCTCCAATATCAATGAAAGCTATCAATGTCATTCTTTTTAATTTGTTGTAGTTAATCATATTTACTCCTGAAAAGATGGTTTTTATATAGCTTAAGTTTCTAATACAACTATATACTATTTTATTAAAATTATAAAATTTTATCCAACATTCTTTCCATTTTTAAAATTCTCGATCCCTTTATTAGAATCAAAGAATTTTCCTTTATATTTGGTTTTAAAGCTTCAACTAAATCATCTAAATCACTAAAGGAATGTATTTTATCCTTACTGAAATTTTTCTCAGCACCTTTTGCAAAATTCTTCGCCAAATCTCCCAAGGTAAATATCATATCCACCTGATTAGCATCTATTTCTTCACCTATTTGCAGATGGTTTTCCACTTCATTTTCTCCTGTGCCAAACATATCTCCCAGCACAACAATCTTTTGATCATATCCTTCTAGATCGTACAATGTCCTAAGTGCAAAGCGTAAACTGGTAGGATTTGATTTGTAGGCATCATTAAGAACATGAAAGTGTTCTCCTTTTATCAGTTCATTTCTCAATCCGGTAGAATCTATTTCCTGCATATACTTTTTAATCTCATCAGAACTAAATCCTAAATATTCTGTTACTGCTACCGCTGCAGCACCGTTGTAAATATTGTACCTGCCCAGCATAGGTAAAAAATATTCCTTTTCCTTAACCTTAAAGTTTATCCCATTATTCGTAGATGAAATAAATTCTGCCACGTATTTATTATTCTCATTTTCTCCAAAAGATACTTTTTTAATATTTCTATCCAGATCTTCTACTGCTTTTTTCAAAGGAGGACTATCTCCTAAGTAAACCAGAAGTCCCTCTTCTTTTACACCCTCTGCTATTTCCATTTTAGCCTTTAATATATTTTCTACAGTACCAAGATCGTTAATATGTACATCTGTAGAGTTTGTAATAACTGCAACGTCTGGAGGTGCTATTTGACAAAGAAATCTAATATCACCCAGTCCGTCCATGCCCATTTCCAAAACCGCCATATCAGTATCTTCATCCATTGCTAAAATAGTTAGAGGTAAACCGTATTCGTTGTTGAAGTTCTCCCAGGTCTTATGGGTTTTATATTTAGATCTAAGTATGCTGTATATTATATCCTTTGTAGTAGTCTTTCCGTTGCTTCCCGTTACCCCTACTACCTTTCCACCTACCTGACTGTTGTACTCTTTAGCTAAATCCTGAAGGGCTTTAGTTGTATCCTCCACTAAAATCAAGGGAATATCCACATCTGTAAGAGGTATTTTTTCATCCCATAGAGCTGCTCCTGCTCCATTTTGGACAGCTGTATTTAAATATTTATGACCATCTGTGTTTTCCCCTATTATTGGTATGAAAAGCTGATTTTTCTTAAGAGTTCTGGTATCTATAGATACTCCATTT
>JBEPWV010000109.1:0-4589 GCA_041642175.1 Clostridia bacterium | reverse complement strand
TTCAGCAATTAAATCTCTTAATTCTTTTAAGCTTACATCTGAACATCTACATACAATAGTATTTTCTTCTTTACTCATTTACTTTTCCTCCAATCTAATGTTTCTAAAATCATACATATATTTTCTACTCACTTCTAATTTAATCAGTGGAGTTCTATCGTAAGATTTTGGATTGGTTACTTTTAATACTTTTACCTTTTCCAAATAATTGCCTTCTCTATCTAATCCTTCTACTAAATCTCCTTCTTCCGGAAGTGGGTAAAATTCATATGGTATTGTCATGTGAACGTACTGTTCAGATTTAGAACCATCAACAAGCATTATCGCTAATCCAGGACACTTGCTTAGGCATATGCTGCAACCAATACAATTTTTTTCAGTAACTTCAGGCCTTTTATTTATATCTTCACCGATATGTATTGCATCAAATTTACATGCTATTGTACATGGATTGCAAGGTATTTCCGTAAAACATTCAATTACTACTACCGGTCCTTCGTTTATTCTTGATTCATCTGGAAATTCTGCCAATACCTGTTCTTTTGTTGGTACTCCAGTTTTTTCTAACATCAAACTACCTCCTAACTATCTTTTCAATACCTGTTCTAATATGTTTCCCAACAGGTCCTGACCTTAAATCATCTAATTGTTTAATGTAGTCAGCTTTCTTTTCTTCATACTGGGGATGTACTTTACCAATTTTTGCTGCAGCAGTAAGTCCTGCTAAATACCCTTCTACCATAGCACTACTTGCTTCTTCAACTCCACAGCTATCTCCTGCTACAAATATATTTTCAACTGTTGTTTCATAGTCTTCATTTCTTAAGGGTACATTTCCGCTTAATTCAGGTACGTACTGCATTTCACATCCAGCCATAACTAAAAGTTCGTTTAAGGGAGATAGCCCTACTGAAACACACATTACATCTACATCATATTCTTTCTCGCTACCTTCTATAGGTTGCCATTTATCGTCTAATTTCCATATTACTGCTTTCTCTAAATGATCAGTTCCAACTGCTTCTTTTACAGTATGAGATGTGTAGATTGGAACTCCCATCCTTCTTATTTTAGAAGCATGGACTAAATATCCTCCTATTTTTGGTGCAGCATCAATTATTGCTTCTATCTTTACACCAGCTTGCATTAACTGATAACTAACGATTAGTCCGATATTTCCTGCTCCTACCATAAGGACTTTGTCACCAGGCTTTACGCCATATACATTCATTAAGGTTTGAACAGCCCCTGCTCCATAAATTCCCGGCAAGTCGTTATTAGGAAATCCTAAGAATTTTTCAGTAGCTCCTGTAGCAATTATTAGAGCTTCCGGATTAATTTTCAAGTATTTATTTTCATCTACCATTCCAGTGATTAAACCATCTTCATATCTACCAAGAACTGTAGTATTTTTCATTATTGTAACGTTTTCTTTATGTTCCTCAAGTTTTTCCAAAAGTATATCACTTATATCTATTCCTCTCGTAGAAGCATATTGCTTTTCTGAACCAAAAAACATATGAGTTTGTTTAACCAACTGTCCACCTAGTTCATCATTTCTTTCAATAAGAGTAACTTTAGCACCGCTTTCAGCTGCACTTATAGCAGCACATAATCCAGCCGGTCCTCCACCTACAATGGCTATATCCGTATTTATCACTTCAGTTCCCCCTTTCCTTTTTGCTTCTTTACTTCCATTCCTTCTTCTAGTTTTGTAATACAAGTCTTAACATTCGGAATACCGTCAACTTCCATTAAGCAAGATGAACAGTTTCCTATTGCACAGTAAAATCCTCTAGGTCTATGTTTTACCAGACTTTCACCAAGGACCTTTATTCCATTAGCATGAAGTGCTGCTGCAACAGTTTCTCCTTCATATCCCTCTAAAGTTTTTCCTTCGAATTTAAATTTAATTTTTTTCCCTCTTTTGAATTTCAAAATAGGATGTTCTTCTATTCTCATAGTAGCCTCCTTGTTATTTATACTATATATATGTAGCAAGTTTCATACCAAAAAAATCTCAATATCAAAATTTTCTTAGATATTGAGATTAAAGGATAGTTAAATATATAACATATTCTTATGTCGCTTGTGTCTATTTATTGACGTCAATTGACGGTTATTAGACATTTAATACTGTCTATGAATGTCGTATTTATCAAGTTTGTAGTACAATGTTGTTCTAGGTATTCCTAATATATTAGCTGCTTCAGACTTTTTCCAGTCGGTTTTTTGCATAGCTTCATAAATTAATTTCTTTTCAACTTCTTCAAGAGTTTTTTCTAATCCTTTAGTATTGTTTACAGAAACATCAAATTCTTCTGTACTTTCATAATCGTCAAACTGCATATAATTTGGAAGATTATCTACTGTTATTTCATCATTGTTGTTTTCTCTAGCCAAAATCACAGCTCTATGAATAACATTTTTTAGTTCTCTAACATTTCCTTCCCACTGATAGTTTTTTAGTATTTTATTTACTTTTTCAGGAATAATAAATACATTTATACCGTTTTCCATGCAAAATTCCTGCATGAATCTATTTGCCAGAAGGACTATATCTTCCTTTCTTTCCCTTAATGGTTTAAGGTCTACTTGGAAGGTATTTAGCCTATAATATAAATCTTTTCTGAATTCTCCATTGCTAACCAATTCTTTGATATCTTTGTTTGTTGCAGATATTATTCTTACATTAAGTTTTATTGGAGTATTACTTCCTATTCTAGTAACATATCCTTCTTCCAATATTCTTAAAATCTTCGGCTGCATATTGAAGGGCATATCCCCAATTTCATCTAAAAATATAGTTCCATTGTTTGCCTCTTCGAATTTTCCAGGCTTACCTTCTTTTCTAGCACCGGTAAATGCTCCCTTGTCATAGCCAAAAAGTTCGCTTTCAAAAAGTTCTTTAGGTATTGCACTGCAGTTTACAGCTACAAATTTTCCTTCTACTTCGCTTTCGTTATGTATGGCTTTTGCAAAAAGTTCTTTTCCTGTTCCGCTTTCTCCCCTAAGTAAAATGTTTATCTTTGTTTTAGCAATATTTTTGCACACGTTAATTGTTTTTATAAAGTCCGGATTGTTAGTTATAATATTTGAAAAACTTGACTCCCTTATTCCATAAGAAGAGTACTGCTTTTCTAATTTATCTAGACTTGTTTGAGTTTTACTAAGCAATTCGCTTAATTTTACATATTCAGTTATATCTCTATCTCTTGCTAATCCGCCTATTAATTGATTTTCCTGATTATAAATAGGGACAGCACTTATTACTGTGAAACTATCTTTTCTAGGACTGTTGTAAATATTATGGTATGATTTTTCTGTATCAATTACTTTAGGTAAAAGAGAACTTGGAAAAAACTCTCTGATATCTTTACCAATTATATCATCCTTTTTTAGTCCAAAATAGCTTTCTGAAGTTTTATTCCAAAAGATAGTTTTGCAGTTAGCATCTACTATTGTTATAGCATCAGGAATATTATCAAGTATAAATTCAAAAATTTCACTGTCAAGATCACTGAAGTTAAACTCTTCTTTCATCTTTACCTCTTCCTAAATCTTTTATTTTTTCCAACTACTTTTTTGTGAGACAATTCTGTTGAATTTAAGTAAGTCATCCTTCTTTTCTTTTAAAATAAAGTATCCATGTCTTAAAAACTGGAATCTTTCTTCTAAGTTTCTTTCCTGCATATTTTTTTCTAATTTACAATTTGTAAGTACTTCTTTAGAATTTTTGTTGAATTTATCTAAAAAATTATCTTTGTTATAGTCATCATCTATCATTAGATAATCAAATAAGCTAACTTCTGCATCAACAGATTGGTCTGCATGAACCCAATGTATAGTGCTTTTTACTTTTCTTTTTTTAAATCCCGTACCGCTTTTTGTTTCTTGATCATATGTACAGTATATTTCTGTTACATTACCACTATCATCCTTTTTATAGTCATGGCATTTAACAAAATATGCATGTCTTAGCCTTACCTCATTACCTGGAAACAATCTATAATATTTTTTCGATGGATCTATCATAAAGTCTTCTCTTTCAATATACACCTCTTTACCGAAAGGAATCATTCTAGTACCTAATTCTTTATTTTTGGGATTATTAGTTGCTTCTACCATTTCAACCTTATCCTCTGGATAATTAGTAATAATTAATTTTATAGGGTCTAATACTGCCATTGTTCTGTGTTCTGAAAATTTAAGGTCTTCTTTTATAGCATGCTCTAACATTGCTATATCTACTTCACTTTGAGCTTTTGATACTCCAATTTCATCACAGAATTTTGCCAAGGCTTCCGGGGTATATCCTCTATTTCTATATCCTGAAATAGTAGGCATTCTAGGATCATCCCAACCATCCACATAATTTTTTTCTACCATTTCTTTAAGATATCTTTTTCCCATCATAGTATTAGTGAGATAAAGTTTTGCAAATTCTATCTGCTTAGGCGGTTCTTCTTTAAAGTCATCTAGATTGTTCAATATCCATTCATATAACGGTCTATGGTCTTCAAATTCTAATGTACAGAGAGAATGAGTAATATTTTCAATACCGTCTTGAATAGGATGAGCAAAGTCAT
>JBEPWV010000108.1:1460-4612 GCA_041642175.1 Clostridia bacterium | reverse complement strand
TTTTTTTATTAACTTTCCTAATTCATATAACTTTTCTCCGGAAAATAATGCGTAGTTAACATGAACAAGTTTGAAGTCAGAATATTTTTTTCTAATAAAATATAAGGGTACTAATACTCCATGATCTAATTCATGATTTATATTGTATCTGTCACTGGCTTCTTTACTAAAAGTATAAGTTTCAATATCTTGTTCTTCTGCTAAAGATGAAATTTTATCTGCTAACTTTTTATCGTTATCTACTGAAATTTCTAATTTTTGATTTCCAAATTGACGAAAGTTACCGTATAGATTTTTATTTAAGTTTATTGATATGGCATTTCTAAAGAAATTACCATGTGGTGTTATTATTACTATCGTTTCAGGTTTTTTTCTTTTTATATCTTCTGCTATTTTATTCATAGAGTCTACAGTTTTTTGAGATTTTTTTTCTTCTCCCTTTCCTATTTCTTCTATTAAAATAGGTGCGTGGGGCATTAGAAATCCTCCAATTATATTATTCATATTATCAACCTCCATGTTTATTATATACCCATTTTACAAAAAAATAAAAATACACTTTAAAAATAAAGTGTATTAAGTATATTATTTGAAGCTAATAATGTCTATAAATCTTTTATTATGCAAAAGTTTACTAAATACAAAAACTCCTATTATTGATACTACTACAAATTCACCTAATGCTACATATATCATGCTTGGAATTAATGGCAAATTATATACTAAATTTAACTCTATACCTATTATAATTCCATTAAAAATAACTGGCCCTAAACTTGATATAAATAAAGATTTTAAATTATCACCAAAATTATCTCTAATTTTTATAATAAACATCAAGGCTAAAAAGGTAGCAGATGTACCAAATATTACATCAACAAGGCCCATAGGTCCAAAAAAGTTTGCTATAGCACAACCTATTGTTAAACCTACCCAATACTTACTGTCAATAAATGCAAATAATACTAGTATCTCTGATATTCTAAATTGTATTTGACCGTAGCTAATTGGTTGAAAGACGAAAGTTACAGCAACATATAAAGCTGCTATCATAGCACTCTTTACCAAATAATCTGTTTTGATTTTCGACATAAAAAACTCCTCTGCATAGATAAATTTTGCTCTTGGAGTACCATTAACAAGATGATCCTTGTTTTTTTAAGTGGGTACCAAGAAAACACTTCTTTAAATTACTTAGATATAATATCAATATTAAGTCCATATTTCAAGGTTTAGTAATTAAAATTTTAAAAAAATTTCGTTGAATTAAACAACGAGCCTTGTTATCAAGACCCGCTGTTTTTAAAATTATTATTTTAATGTCAATTTAATTATTTTGCCTTACCTATGTCTTTAAGGTAATATTTTTCAGAAGAGAAGTATTCTTGAGTTAATTCTTTTACCTCTCCATGTAGTAAGAATAGAGCTAACATATTCGGGAATATAATCATAGCAAGCATTATATCAAGGAATATCCATAATGTTTTTGCTCCACCTATTGCTCCAATAAATATGGAAGCAAGATATACATATCTCATTACTCTTGAGAATTTAAGTCCAAATAGGAATTCTGCCTGCTTCTCACCGTAGAATATAATAACTATTAGTGTAGAAACAACGAACAATAGCAATGATAAAGTAACTACCGTTCCACCTATAGGACCGTAAAAGTCAGTAAATGCTGCTGCTGGCAATCCAGATGGATTGTCTAATGCATTCGGTCCTGTCCATACTCCTGATGAAAGTACAACAAATGCTGTTGTTGAACATATTACTATTGTATCAACTATAATTTCAAAAATTCCCCAGAATCCCTGTCTTACTGCATGATCATTTGTTGCTGAAGAGTGAGCCATCGGAGCTGTACCCATACCTGCTTCGTTTGAGTAAACACCTCTTGCAACTCCCCATCTAACTGATGCTGCTACTACAGATCCTGCGAATCCACCTACTGCTGACATTGGTCTAAATGCATAACCAAATATTAATCCTAACACTCTAGGAACTTCTGCAATATTTACTATTACTATAACCATTGCACCTATAAAGTATGCTAATGCCATAAATGGAACTAGTCTTTCTGTAACTTTTGCTATTCTTGTGATTCCACCAATAACAACAAGTCCTACTAATACTAATGTAACTCCACCGGTAATAGCTGGTGCTAAATTAAATGCTTCAAGAGCTGAAGCTGAAACTGCGTTTGCCTGAACCATAATACTTGGAACTAATTCTACCATTAATACGAATGCGAAGAAAACTCCTAACCACTTCATATTTAAGCCTTTTTCCATGTAGTACATAGGTCCACCAACATACTCGCCTTCTTCGTTTTTCTCTCTGTATTTAAATCCAAGTACGATTTCAACAAATTTTGAGCCCATTCCCATGAATGCCATTACCCACATCCAGAAAACTGCACCAGGTCCACCAAACATAATTGCTGCCGGTACACCTATGATGTTTGAAGCTCCTACTGTTGATGCTAATGCTGCTGTTGCTGCTGCGAATGGAGATACCTCTCCTTCTGCAACCTTCGTGAACATTTTTCCAAAAGTTTGCTTAATAATATATGGAAAATACCTTACTTGGAAAAATCCCAGTCTAGCTGATAAGAAAAACCCACCAAGCCCTAATGTTAAAAGCATTGGCAATCCCCATACCCATCCTGTTGCGATATTGACGATTTCAATAATTCTGTCCATTTTTTCCTCCTTTAAAATTTTTATTTATCTCAAATGCCAAAGGCATTTAAAATCACTTTGATAATAAATATTCAATTGTGTGCTTAGTTAAAGCAGGAGTTTTCTCTAATAAATCTTCTTCCAAAACTCTTTCGGTAAATTTATGATAATCCTTACCCCAAGGTCCTATATTTACTATTGGTGCTGATACCTCTTTTAGATCTTCAAAAGGTATACTGTAGGTTTTACCCCAGTGAGGCATATTCGGACTTATGTAAGGTATTACTTCTTCACTGTCGTTTAATGCTACATAGCTTAAGTCTGATATACCCATAAAATAATGTTTTCTAACATACTCTTCATCTAATTCTTCTTTAGCATATTTTACAATTTCTTTATTAAGGTTCTTAACATCTTCCTGGATATTATCAAAATCTAAATTTGCAATATGGGGATAAAAAGGTGGTG
>JBEPWV010000108.1:0-1450 GCA_041642175.1 Clostridia bacterium | reverse complement strand
CAACTTTAGGGCTTTTATCTTTTATATAATCTAATGTAACACTTATTAGATCCATATTACTGTCAGGAATATTTGTTTTTCCTTCTGATATATCTTTTTTTATTGTTTCAATTTCTTCATCAAAAGCTTTTATAAATTTATCGCCTGAATCCTCGAAAGCCATTTTATATGCTTCTGAATATAAAATCACCTTTGTTTTCCACGGCAGTCTTTCAGCAAACATATTACCTTTTTCTCTAAATTTCTTATAGTTTTCATTAACTCTATCTATTACCTTGTCAAAGGCATTCTCAGAAAGTTCCTTTACGTTATCAAGTATATCTTTAGGAGTTTGATTTAGAGTAAGGACGCTAAAATATCCTCCTGCTGATTCCGGTATAGAAGCATCATACTGCTTCTTAGTATCTCTGCAGAAACTCCAAGATGGAGGTGGAGATACTTCTCCTTCCACTACATCAGAAAAGATAGGATTCATATCAGTCTCCGAAACTATTCCTGATAGAATATGAGATGGGTTGATTCCTTGGAATATATGACCGAGGTGAGTTTTTCTTCCTCTCACATACACTACAACCATAGTCTTTCCTACAGAACCTTCATGAAATACTCCTCTCCCCTGTTCATCTTTTTCGTGGGGTTCTCCGTCTATACATATTTTATAGTTTAAATCATATTTATCTTTAAGTTCTCTTAGTAAGCTTGCACCTTTTCTTGCTCCTAATGATAAGGATTCTTCATCCGGCACAGATAACAAGAGTATATTCCCTTTGAAATCAGGATTTTCAGAATAGTGTTTAAGAAGAGTCATATGAATAGCTGCAGCAGCTTTCATGTCAGCTGTTCCTCTTCCAAATATCCATTCTCCTGATTCTAGGTCTTCCCTTACATCTTCATTTAAGTCCGCATTTTTCAACTGTTTTATCAATTCATCAGGTTTATATGCCGCATCTTTCATTATACCATAATCAAATGAATCTACTACATCATGGTGGTGTAGTAGTATAACTGTTTCTTTTCCTTCTCCTTTTAATAAACCCCATACAACAGCTCTTTCTAGAGAATCTTCCATCTCATATTTTCCGTATAATTTAGGGTTTTCTTTAAAGTATGGTATTTCTCCTATCCAGTCGCAAATAAAATCTTCAGCATCTTTTTCTAGTTTAGTTCCTGTATCACTTTGTATCGCAACTAATTTGTAAAATAAATCCTTTATTTCATTTTTAAACATAAAATCACTCTCCAATTTAATACATTTATATAATAAGACTATATCATTAACTATACTGAGTCAAACAAAAAAATAAAAAAGTTCATGATTATTTTTTTGTTTTTTGGCAAAAATTGCCTCTTAAATATATACTATCTTATTTTTTATTATTACGCAAATGTTATATTAACATGTTACAATTAGTTTTATATATATATTAATTTGTTTTTAGTGAATATGCTT
>JBEPWV010000107.1:0-4618 GCA_041642175.1 Clostridia bacterium | reverse complement strand
TATTATAATATAATTATTATATAAATGCTATTTGAAGGAGGCATATTAAATGAAAGATAAATTAAGTACCAAGCTAACCCATCTTGGGGAAAAGGAATCAAAATCTGTATCAAGATCCAAATCTCCGTCGATAACTATGAGCTCTGCTTTTGTTTTTGATGATGTAGAATCTTTAGATAAGGTTTACAGTGGAGAATCCTCGGGATATATTTATTCAAGAAATGGTAATCCAAACCACGAACTTTTAAAAGAAATAATGAGTTCTATAGAGTCTGGAGAGGCTGCTGCAGTTTTTTCTTCAGGTATGGCTGCAATTACACTTTCAATTTTATCTCAGGTAAAATCAGGAGATCATATTATTGCATCTAATGTACTATATGGTGGTACATATACCTTTCTAAAAGAAGAAATGAAAAAATTCAATATAGATGTTACCTTTACAAATACTTCATCTGATTTTAGTCATTTGTTTAAACCTAATACTAAGATTGTTTATATAGAAACTATCTCAAATCCTATGATGGAAGTTGCAGACATAGAATCTATTTCAAAAACTGCTCATAACCATGGTGCTGTTGTAATAGTTGATAATACTTTTGCTTCCCCTGTCATATGTCGTCCTTTTGAATTAGGAGCCGATATAGTTGTTCACAGTGCTACAAAGTATATCTGTGGTCATAGTGATGTAACAGCAGGAGCAGTAGTTTCAAGTAAAGAAATAATTGATAAGATAGAAAGACTTGGAACTCTATACGGACCTATGATGAGTCCATCAGATGCCTGGTTACTGACAAGAAGTTTACGTACTTTAGAGCTAAGAGTTAGAGAACATTCAATGAATGCTATAAAACTTGCCAAATACCTTGTAAGTAAAAATGAAATTTCTAATGTTTACTATCCCGGTTTGGAGTCTTCCAAATACAATGATTTGAGCAAGGATATTTTTGACAAAGATCTATTCGGAGGAATGCTAAGTTTTGATTTGAAAAGCGGTGAAAAAGGAGCTTTCGAATTAATTAGAAACTTAGAAAAGGTAAAATTTGTCCCAAGTTTAGCAGGGGTAACAACTACATTGTCTTATCCTGCCAAAACTTCACATAGAGCTTTAACTAATGAAGAATTAAAAAAGGCCAATATATCTAAAGGTTTACTTAGATTATCTGCAGGACTCGATAATGTTGATGATATAATTAATGATTTTGAACAAGCTTTAGCAAAATTATAGCAAAAAGCAGGACACTTTAATCCTGCTTTTATTTATTCAAACTTATATAGATTTAAACCTGCTTCGTCATTAAACTCTCTACCAACTTCTCCATCAATTTCTTCAATTATAAATTCTCCTGTAGCACTTATAAATGCTTTACTCAAATGACCACCTTGAGTATTGTATTTTTCATCAGATAAGTTTGCATGTATATGTAAATAGACTTCTCCGTCCATTCTTGAAATATTTCCAAGTAAGCTTGTTATTTCAAAGTCTCCTTCTAAATCTTTTGAATGATATTCCTTGCTTTTAGTTTCAAATAATCCGATGTTAGCTTTGTGAACTGCTCCAAGACCTTTTAACCAACCTAATTTTATATTTTCTTTTTCGCAGAAATTTTTTAAAGTTTCTACCACTTCTTCACCTTTATCCATTCTAACTACGTATTTATTACCAAATTTTTTATATTCCATAAAATCACTCCTCTATTAATTGTTTTTACCCTAATATTTTGAAATTATAACTTAATGTAAAGAATTGTCTTAATTTTGATTTTTTTGACTAAACTATAATTGTTCGGAATACGTTAAATATTAATTAATTGTAATATTTGTTTTTTTATAATATAATTAAAAAAAGTATAAATGGAGGTTAGTTATGTTAAAAGCGATTAAAGCAGGAATGTTAATTGACGGAACAGGTCAAACACCCGATGAGAATATGCTTATAATGATTGAAGACAATATAATTAAATCAATAAAAAAATACAATGATGAGGATATACCAGAAAATGCAGTATTTTTTAACTTAGAAGACAAAACAGTATTACCTGGTCTTATTGATTCTCACGTTCATCTAGCTCTCAATGGAGAAACAAGCTTTGATACTTTGATGCTTAAAGAATTAATTCCATATCAAGCAATCCGGGCTACTGAATATGCAAGACGAGATCTTTATGGAGGTTTTACTACAATAAGAGCTGTAGGCGATAAAGGTTTTATAGATGTAGCCTTAAGACAGGCTATTGAAAAAGGATATATTGTTGGTCCAAGGGTTATAGCAAGCGGACATATGCTCTCAATTACCGGTGGAAGGGATAATTATCCTCCTGAAATATCATATGCTGATAATTTATGGGCGGAATGCGACGGTCCTGATGGTGTTGCCAAAGCAGCTAGACTTCAACTAAAATATGATGTTGATTGGATTAAATTAGGTGTAACTGGAGCAGTTACAGCTGGTGGAGGATTGCCAGGTGCTCAGCAATTTACAGAAGAAGAAATAAGATCAGCTGTTAAGTGTGCAGAAATGTACGGGAAAAAAGTTTCCGGTCACGCCCACAGTGCGGAAGGTGTTAAAGCTGCTTTAAGAGCTGGGGTGGATTCAATAGAACATGGTCTTCTAATTGATGAGGAATCTCTTCATATGTTTGTAGAAAAAGGAGCTTACTGGGTACCTACTTTTATACCTATTCACAATATCCTTAAGCACGGGGTAGAAAATGGTATTCCAGAATCCATGGTTAATAGAACTATAGATGTTTCAGAAAACCACAAGGATAAATTTAAAAAAGCCTTAGAGCTTGGTGTTAAAATAGTAATGGGTACCGACTCAGGAATGCCTTTCACTTATCATGGAGAAAATGCAGTAGAAATTGAATTGATGGTTGAAAATGGTATGAGTGAAATGAATGCAATACTTTCAGCTACTAGTACAGCTTCTGAAATGTTAGGATTATCTGATAAAATTGGAAAAATTAAAGAAGGTATGCTGGCAGATATAATTGCTGTAGAAGGTGATCCTTTAAAAAATATAAATGTTTTAAAAGATGTTAAGTTTGTAATGAAAGATGGAAGTATAATTAAAAAATAGTAAATAAAATAGTACTGTTTTTCAAATTATTATTGAAAAACAGTACTATTCTTTTTAATAAAAAGATTCCATTCCTAAGACTTTAGCTTCTTGAGAGTATAAGCTTCCCTCAACATCTTCTCTCTTTGCCGCTCCTAATACTAATAATTCTCCTGCTCTTTCCCATTTAAGATATTTACACATACTTTTAAAATGTGCTTTTATTCCATCCATAGCCCAAGAATCTTCATCTGAGCCAGCTGATATTAAAAATGCCTTTTTTGATTTGCTTTTTAATTTAGAATTCACAGCATAAAATCTATCTATTACTTTTTTGATCTGTGCTGTCATTCCAAAATAGTATAATGGGCTTACAAATACAATACCATCTGCTTCTAATAAATAAGGAACTATATTATTCATATCATCGCTGTAGACGCACTCTCCATCATTTCTTCTGCAGTAGTCGCATCCTAAACATGGTTTAACATCTGTTTTTGCAGTATTAACTCTATAAATTTCATGACCTGCTTCTTTTGCTCCTTCACAAAACTTATCTGCTAAATATGAAGTCGTCCCTTTTTGATGAGGGCTTCCCGTTAAAACTAATATTTTCATTAAATTCCTCCATTTTTAAAATTATATATAAAATATATTGCGAACTTTATTTGTATAATTCGGAAAGTTCACAAGCTATTTCAGCTCCTAATTTAGCATTATTATATACGAGCTTTATATTTGATTCAAGACTTTCTCCTTGGGTTATTTCTTTAACCTTGTCTAAAAGATATGGTGTTGTATCTTTTCCTTTAATCCCATTTTCTTCAGCTTCTTTAATAGCATCATTTATAGCGCTATTAATTATATTATAATCCATCTGATATTTTTCCTCTATAGGATTTGCGACTACCATTCCTCCTATTAGATGTAAGTCCCATTTTGTCTTTAAAGTCAGCGCTATATCTTTAGGATTGTCAACTTTATAATCTACTTGAAATCCGCTTTTTCTAGTGTAAAAAGCAGGCATTTCTTTAGTTTTATATCCTACTACAGGTACTCCTTTTGTTTCTAAATATTCAAGAGTTAAACCTATATCTAATATAGACTTTACTCCGGCACAGACAACCGCTACATTTGTTTTTGAAAGTTCTTCCAGGTCAGCAGATATATCAAAAGTCTCAGATGCTCCTCTATGAACTCCTCCAATGCCACCAGTGGCAAAAACTTTAATTCCAGCTAAAGAAGCTAAGATCATTGTGGAAGCTACAGTAGTAGCACCATTAAGGTTTTTAGATATTATAAATGGAATATCCCTTCTTGATGTTTTATATACATTTTTATCCTTTCCTAAATACTCAATCTCTTCTTCAGATAACCCTACTTTAATTTTTCCATTTATAATAGCAATAGTTGCCGGAATAGCACCATTTTCTCTTATTATTTTTTCAACATTTTTAGCTGTTTCTACATTTTTTGGATAAGGCATCCCATGAGAAATTATAGTAGACTCTAAAGCTACTATAGGTTTACCTTTTTTCAAAGCTTTTTTTACTTCTGAAC
>JBEPWV010000106.1:0-4629 GCA_041642175.1 Clostridia bacterium | reverse complement strand
TTATATGATAACCAAATTGACTCTTAACTGGATCGCTAATTTCTCCCTCTTCCATGTTAAATGCTACTTCTTCAAATTCCGGCACCATTTGTCCTCTAGAGAATTCTCCTAATCTTCCACCTTTTTTACTAGATGGGCAGCTTGAATATTTTGCTGCTGCATCGGAAAAGTCCATACCATTATCTATTTCTTCTTTGATTTCTTTAGCTTTTTCTTCATTATCTACTAAAATATGCTTAGCTGATACTTTTTCCTGGTCCATGAAGTTGTCTGTATTTTGATTGTAAGTTTCTTTAATCTCTTCATCCTTAACATCTACATCTTCCATTACTTTTTGTACAGCATATCTTTGAAGAAGATTTTCTTTTGTTTCTTCTAAAATATTTTTGAATTCTTCTTCTTTATCTAATTCATTTTCAACAGCATCAAGGTAAAACATTTCACCTGCTATTAATTCGTTAAGAAGTCTTTTCTTTCCTTCTTCACCCTGCATTTGCATTGCCTGTTGCTGTGGTAAGCTGTTTAGTACCTTCTCTAAATCATTTTCTGTAATCTTTCTTCCATTAACTTTTGCTAATACTTTATTTTCTTTCACTATATTACTCTCCTTTATAAATTTCTCATTAAAGTGTAATACATATAGTGTAAAATTGCAAATTATGTAGGTTTTTACTTTTTAATAAATACCAATAAATTTTATAAAATTCTAATATACCCAAAGTAGAAATCCCACAGCTTCGTATGATATAATGAAAATATTAAAGGAGGTTTTTGAAAATGAAAATTAAATTAAACAAAGTTTTAGTTTTAGTGCTAGTTTTAGCATTAATGTCAACAACAGCTTTTGCATTACCAAACAATAGTAATGGCAGAGGAACGGAAAATGCACCGGGACAATTAAAAAAAGGTGACTTCAACGACATGGAAGGATTTAGCTGGGCGGAAAGATACGTAGAGCGAATGGCTAAAAAAGATGTAATTAAAGGTGTAGGTAACGGTGCCTTTATGCCAGGTGGTACTGCTAAAGAAATAGAAACTTTAATAATGCTAATTAGAGAAAAAGGATGGGAAGAAGAGCTAGATGATGACGCTATACTTCCTGAAGAATATAATGGTAAGAAACCAGGTGACTGGATGGTACCTTATATTGATTTAGCTGTAGAAAAAGGTTTAATTACGGATGTAGAGAACTTTGACCCTAACTTCCCTACAAAAAGATCTAAAGCTGCGGTATACTTTGTTCGTGCAGTAGGAATGGAAGATGAAGCTTTAGATAACATGGATTTAATCCTTGAGTTTAATGATTTTAACTCTATACCTGAAGAACATGTAGGATATGTATATGTTGCATACCAAATAGGTTTAATCGAAGGATATCCAGGAAATACATTCCAGGCAAACAAAGCAATAAACAGAGCAGAGCTTGCAGCTATGATGACGAGATTAGATGATGAGTTTGAAACAGAATTTTCATACAGCCTAATTGGCAAAATTGAAGAAATTGACGAAACTGATATGCAGCTTACTTTACTAGTTAAAGGTAACGAAAAGACATATGATATTTCTGATGTTGTAGATGTATATATTGATGATGCTGAAGCAACTTTAGATGATTTAGCAGTGAATATGGTTGTAAAAGTTTACATAGAAAATGATGAGATTATTGAAATATCCTTCAGAACTGAAGATGAATTTGCTGACATGAGATATGAAGGAGAAATAAAAGATTTTACAGAAGATTTTGATGAAATTACAATTGAAGAAAATAGCGACGAGTTTACATTTGATATAACAAGTGAAACTGCAATTCATGTGGATATACTAGAAAATGAATTGATAGAAGAGTTTGTAGGATTAAATGCTGTTGTTAAAACAGAAGCTACTTCTACTACTGCAACTGAAATATGGGTAGAACTTAATGAAGTAGAAGGAACTCTAGTCGATATAAATTATGACGACGAGGATACTGATGTTATTGTAAGCGTAGATGTAGAATTGGATGATTCAACTACAGAAACCTTCATATTCTTTGAAGACATTAAAATATATGTAGACGATGTTCTTGAAAATTTAACTGATGATGCTATAGGTCATGAAGTAGAGATGCTACTTCTAGGTACTGATGAAGTTGTGAAACTTGAAGTTAGTACTGAAGTAGATACTGAAGATTTAGAAGAATTAGTTGAAGATGCTGAAGAATTAGTTGAAGATAACTATACTACAGGATCTTGGATTACTTTTGAAACAGCATTGACAGAAGCAGGGATTGTTTTAGATGAAACTTACCCAACTCAAGACGAAGTTGATGACGCATATGATAACTTAGAAGCTGCAATTGATGATCTTATTGCTACAGTTACCGATCTTGTAGTAGTAGATGAAGATGTTGTAACTGATCTAGATAATACTAATTTAGATATTACCGTAGCTGAAAACACTACAGTAGAAGAATTAGAAGATGCTTTAGAATCTGAATTTGATGCAACTTTCACTGTTTTAGATGAAAGTGAAGGAGTTTCAGTTGCTGATGATGTAGTAGTTACTGAAACTATGGTTCTTGAAGTAACAGCAGAAGACACTACAACGGTAGTAGAATTTACAATAATAATTCAATAAAAATGAATTAACTTAAAAAATAAAATTTGATAAATTTAAATCTCCTGAAGATTTTTCTTCAGGAGATTTTTTTAATATTCCAACTCATACCATTTTTTGTAGATTTTATCAACTTTAAATCCATAATTTTTATACATCTGCAAAGCTGACTTGTTAGTACTTACAACGATTAATTTTATTTTATTTACATTTTGCTTTTCAAGAGTATCAACGGTTCTTTTTAGTATCTGCAGACCGTATCCTTTGCCTTGATATTCAGGTATTACTCCAATGGATTCTATTTCGCCGATATTATCCTCTTCTAATATTTCATAAAATCCTATAACTTTATTTTTATATAATGCAATCGCCGTATTGTAAAATTTATATTTTTCGTAGTTCTCATATATCTCTCCCATATCTTCTTTTTCTATTGTAGATCCGTTGGGAGAATTTTTAAAAGATTCATTATGAGCAAATATATAGTCTTCTTGATTTTCCTTATTCAAAGATTGAAAGTTAACATCATTATTGACCTTTAAGTTATCTAACTTTTTACTTCCTAAGTATTTCATCTCTAAAATTTCATAGGGATTCCTGCCTCCGTTTTTCATGAGAACTTCTTCTATATGAGAATCATCTACATTAAAACCCACTTTTAATGTGTGTTCCGGTAATTCTTTTGTTTTATTTTTTATGTATTTTAATAAGTAATCTAAGTATTCTTTATCTTTTTTATTACAGGATATATTTGTTATGTAAGCATCTCCACTTATTTTTATAGGTTTTGTAATAAGACCAGCCACTGCTTTAACTAAACCCTCTTTAACTAAAACAAAGTAGTCATTTCCATTATTAAAATGACTACTTTCACAATGTCTTATATATTCTTTGAGGTTATCTATACTGGAATTTTTATTGTAATCTTTAAACAATTTATATATATTATCTTTCTGCTTTTTATCTAATTCTAAAATGTTTTTAATTTCAATCAATTCATTATCCTTCTTTTAAAGTTTTTGTGCCGTATAGAGCTTTTTCCCATTTTATTCTTCTTGATTTTTCTTCTTTTGTTTCTAAAAGATCCTTATATTTTCTTTTAGCTGGTTTATAAAGTATTAAAGAAATAATTAAGATAAATAATAAATAGTTGTTTTCTAAAACAAAATCCTCCAGAGTAACTCTATCATAAGAATACAAACCTCTTAGCTTATTGTAAGTAGACGTATTATTACTACTTACATAGTTAGGCAGTAATTCAGTATAGAACTTATCATCTATATAGTATCCCTCTTCTTTAAACATCTGAATGTTTCCTTTAATATATGCATCCATTAAATTTTTAATTTCTGGAGATACACGGCTTAATATTATATATGCACCGCTATCTACACCCTGTGCTATATTTGCCATAAACTCTTTTTTTGAAAATAGAGAATATTCTCTTATAAAACCTTTCTTAAACATACTACGACCGTATTTTTTAGTATCTAAATTAGACCAATCGTGAAATGAGTAACCGTTATCCTTATAAAAGTTTAGGTTCATAGAATCTACCAGTTGACTAAACTCTTTATAAGGAGAATTTTCTATATCTTTCGAGTAATATTTTTCTCTTACATGATAAAATTCATGGGCTAAAACCATTTTTATCCATATTTGTTCCTCATTTGGATTAATATCTACAGCAGCGTAAATTTCTCTATCGTTAATTGTCCCTGCATAATAGTCTCCATCTATATTAATAGATTTAATTAAAATTATATCATCTATATATTTACTTATAATCTTCTCCGGATATATTCTTTGAAATTCTTTCAGGTAGTTTTGGGCATAGTAAATATCTTCTTCTTCATAAGCTTTAACAATCCATCCTTCCGATTCCTTTTTGTTTAGGAATTGATTTTTATCATATCTAATATTATATGATGGATCAGGATTTTTATTAAACCATGAATAAGATTCACTTTTATCAATATTTTGTTCTTCTGCTTGTACCATATTTTGTGATGTTATAATGATAAGAATTAAAAA
>JBEPWV010000105.1:0-4638 GCA_041642175.1 Clostridia bacterium | reverse complement strand
ACAGCAATCATAACAGAAGCTGGAGCTCTTAAGAGTCCATTTAAAGACAAATTAATAAAATTAGCTAAAGAAGCTCAAGGAGGATTATAATGAGTAATAATAAAGATTGGAAATCAGAAGCAGAAAGACCGGAATTAGAAGGAAAATTGCAGTATCATATTAGGTGCAAACCTGGAGATGTAGCAGGAACAGTATTACTACCTGGAGATCCTGATAGAGTACCTAAAATGTCAGAATTATGGGATGAATCAAAAGAAATAGCAGCATATAGAGAACACGTGACCCATACTGGAAAATATAAAGGTATGGAAATATCTGCATGCTCAACTGGAGCAGGAGGAGGCTCTACCTCAAGTGCTTTAGAAGAATTAGCAGAAGTAGGTGCTAAAAGATTTATCAGAGTTGGTACTACATCAGCTATACAGGAACACATTAAACCAGGAGATTTGATAATTTCATCAGGAGCAGTTAGATACGATGGAACTAGCGAAAACTATGTTAATTTAAACTACCCTGCAATAGCAGACTACGAAGTAACTGCTGCATTAATTGAAGCTTGTGAAAAGCTAGGATATACTTATCATGTTGGCATTACAGCTACTACAGCATCTTTTTTCTGCGGGCAAAACCGTCCTGGATTTGGAGGATATAGACAAAGCTGGTTTGAAGATAGATATCAAGATTTAAGAGCTGCAAATGTTATAAACTATGAAATGGAAGCTGCAACAGTGCTTACACTTTCAAGTTTATTTAAAATAAAAGCGGGAGCAATATTTGCTGTTGTTGGAAATAGAGTTACCGACGAGTTTGTTTACGGTGGAGTAGAAAAAAGTATTGAAGCTGCAACTGAAGCAGCAGTAATACTAGACAAATGGCAAAAATTAAAAGAAAAACACAATAAAGAATACTGGTATCCATCAATAGGTCAAGAAAAATAAGGAGAGAAATATGAATCTTAATGAATTAAAAAAAGGATTAGTAGAATATAGTAGAAAATGCTATGAGAGAAATATGATAGTTGCAACAGGAGGAAATATAAGTTGTAGAGTTCCTGGGGAAGATGCTATTTTAATTAAAGGATCCGGAAGCGCCTTCAGAGACATGACTGAAAAAGACGTTGTAAAAATAGATTTAGATGGTAATCATTTAGAAGGCGAAGGTAAAAAGTCTAAAGAGTGGAGATTTCATGCAGGGATTTACAAAGAAAGACCTGATGTAAATGTAGTAATACACGTGCATCCACCTTATGCAACAGCTATAGCTGCAAATCACAAGGAACTCCCTTTAATTACAAATCATGCAAAAATTTACTTGAAAAAAGTTCCAACAATAGATACAGCTGGTTCTGGATCTGAAATGCTTTCTGAATATGTAATCAAAGAATTTAAAAATGAGGAAAGAGTAGCTATACTTATGAAGGAACACGGTATCACTGCTGTAGGTTCAAACTTTAAGAAAGCTTTTAATATGGCTGAGATGGTTGAGGATACAGCTCAAATAGCATTATTTAGCAAACTTTAAACAAGGAGGTTTATATGAAAATAGCAATAATAGGTGGAACAGGATTATATGATACAAGCTTTTTAAATGATCCAAAAGAAGAAATAATTGAAACTGAGTACGGAAAAACTAAGGTATACAGATCAAAAGTTGATGACAGAGAATTAATATTTTTACCAAGACATGGGATACAGCATGGTGTACTGGCTTATCAGGTGAATTACCATGCAAACATGAAAGCATTAGAACAACTTGGAATAAAAAAAGCCATAGCTATGAATGCTGTTGGTTCTTTGAATCCTGAGATGAAGGTAGGAGACCTGGTACTAATAGATCAATTTATGGATTTTGCATGGAACAGAAAGTCCACCTTTGGAGAACATTCTGTAAATATGACAAATCCTTATTGTCCAAAGTTAAGAGCAGAGTTTATAAAGTCTGCTGAAAAGTTGAATATAGATCTTCATAAAAAAGGAAATTACTTATGCACCGGAGGTCCAAGATATGAAACAGCTTTGGAAGTAAAAGTTTTTAGAAGTTGGGGCATGGATGTTGTAGGGATGACAAATTCAACAGAAGCAACCTTAGCTAGAGAACTGGGTATTTGTTATTCAACCGTAAATCTTGTGACAGATATGGCAGCGGGAATTACTGAAGTAGAACCTGATCTAGCTCTACATAGGAAGGTAGTATCTGACAATATAGATAAATTAAAAAAACTATTATTTACTACAGCTATGAATGTAGAAGATTATGATGACTGCATGTGCCAAGATTTATATAAAAAAGCAGTAGAGGCAAGAAAATAGTAAATTTATACACCTGGTTGAAAACCGGGTGTATTTTTAAAAGGAGTAGAAATGATATTAGAAGAAGTATTGAAAAAACTACCTAAAATAGACCTTCACTGTCACTTAAGCGGGAGTATTAGACCTGAAACAATACTTGAAATTGCAGTTAAAGAAGGAATAAGGGTGCCAACTCAAAAAATACTGGAATTTAAAAAACATGTACAGGTTGATAATGACTGTAAATCATTAAAGGAGTATCTCATAAAATTCGATTTCAATTTGATGGTTATGCAGAGAACAGAACACTTAGAAAGAATTACTCACGAATTAATGGAAGATGCTGCAGCTAACAATGTAAAATACATTGAGATAAGATTTGCACCTATGTTTCATAGGGAGCAAGGACTGACTATTGAAGAGACAGTGGAAGCAGTTATAAAAGGCATGAAAAAAGGAGAACAAGAATTTGATATTAAAGCTAATTTACTACTAATATGTATGCGACACCACAGCATTGACAAGAGCATTGAAATTGTAGAAAAAGCATCATCATATATAGGTAAAGGAGTAGTAGGAGTGGATTTAGCTGGAAATGAGCATGATTTTGAACCGACTATACACGAAGAAGCATTTAGGTTAGCTAAAGAAAAAGGACTTCATAGAACAGTTCATGCAGGAGAAACAGGAATCCCTGAAAATATAGTTATTTCAGTAGAAAAACTCTTTGCTGAAAGAATAGGCCACGGAGTTTATGCCTATCAGGATGATAAGGTGTTGGAGTATGTAAAAAAACATAAAATCCCCTTAGAACAGTGTTTAACTAGCAACCTTCAAACAAGAGCAGTTGAAAGCTATGAAGCACATCCTATTAAATACTATTTAGATCAGGGTGTAGTTGTAACTATAAATACTGATAATATGACAGTTTCCAACACAAATTTAAATAAAGAATATCAACATCTTATGAAGTATCAAAACTTTACTCTTTCAGATCTGAAAAAAACACTGATGAATTCAGTAGAAGTGGCTTTTTTGGAAGAAGATGAAAAATCAAAATTAAAACTAAAGATGAAAAAAGAAATAGATTTAATAATAAAAAACCAAAGATAACCTACTGATCATCTTTGGTTTTTTATTGAAATTTAATTATTGAAAATGTCATCAAAAATATTTTCAAATTCTTTTTTTTGAATCGAGGATTTTTTAAGAGCATTTTTCATGGAATCTTTTAAATAAGGGGTTCTTTTTTTTATTTCAGTCTTAATTAACTCTTCATCTATAGTTGTTAGTTTACTATCTTTCATTACAAACTTTCCGTTTATAAGCACGTGCTTAACTTGAAGAGCAGAAGTATTTAGTATTAGTTGATTGACTAAAGAGTCATCTAATATATTTAAAAAGTTAGTTTTGTCAACTATTACAATATCTGCCGAATTATTTTTCTTGATACTACCTATAGGGGTGGTAAAATTTAAAATTTTATCAGCATTTTTTGAAACTAAATCGTAGGATTGTCTTTGACTAAGCCAACTTTTATAATTAGAACTACCTATCCTCTGTACAAGTAAAAACAGTCTAAGAATTTCCAGCATATTATGGTTTGTACCGCAGTTTAATCCATCTGAGCCTAAGGATACATTTACTTTTCTGCCTAAATACTTTTCTAAAGGAAAAACACCGCTTCCTAAAAATAAATTACTTGAAGGATTGGATATTACTGACACATTATTTTCAGCAATTAAATTAAGATCATTTTCATCTATCCAGATGCCGTGAGCTAAAGATGTCTTTCTATTTAGCAAATCATAATTTTTTAACCTCTGGAGTGGTGAAAGAAGTCCATCATCAGCAGATAACTTTTGCCATTTAGTTTCAAAGAAATGAGAATGAACATTTAGGTTATATTTTTCTGATAATAAAGATGTAGCCTTTAAAAGTTCATCATCAACTCTTTGAGGAGAATTGATTCCTAAAATGACCTCTGTCACTTCAATCATATTATTATGGAATTTACTTATAAAAGATTCATAGAATTCAATATATTCTTTCGTTGATAAGAAAGGAGTTGAAGAACTATTATCTTTGTCAACACCATGTAGGATATCTCTATCTTTAATATTGTGAATCATAGGAGCTAAAGCTGCTTTAAAACCTGAATCTTTATAGCTTTCACCAATAGTTTCGGCAAATTTTAAGTGGGGTATATGGTCTATACATGTAGTTACTCCCATTTTGATCATTTCTGCAGCACCTAACATAGTAGAAAGATGATGATCATCACTTTCTAAAATTCCACCTAAAGCTACAGTATCATTTGACCATAACTCTAAGGGTTCTCCCCATGAAG
>JBEPWV010000104.1:0-4681 GCA_041642175.1 Clostridia bacterium | reverse complement strand
AAATGCAGGAGGTGCGGGAATAATAGCTGCAGGAGGTAGAGAAGCTTCTTGGATAGGAGAACAAATTGATAAAGCCAAATCGTTAACTGATAAACCTTTTGGTGTTAATGTTGTTTTAATGGATTACAATAAAGATGAAATAATAGATATTATATGTGAAAAAAAGGTGGCCTTTGTTACATTAGGTGCGGGAAATCCTGTTCCATATATAGAAAAGTTTCATAAATCCGGAATAAAGGTAATCCCTGTTGTTCCTAACTTAAGATTAGCAAAACGAGTGGAAGAAAAGGGTGTAGATGCTTTAGTTATAGAAGGAATGGAAGCAGGTGGACACATAGGTAAAATTTCTTCCTTGTCTTTGATGACTCAGGTTATTCCGGAGATTAGCATACCAGTAATTGCAGCAGGTGGTTTTGTTGATGGCAGAGGATTAGCTGCAGCCATAGTAATGGGAGCAGCAGGAGTACAAATGGGCACCAGGTTTTATGCATCAAAGGAGTGTGCAGCTCATATAAATGCAAAAAATGTTATTGTGAATGCTCAAGATACAGATACGGAAGTAACAGGATATTTAAGAGGTCATGCTGTAAGAGGCATAAGAAATAAAATGACAGAAAGGTATTTGAAACTGGAAGAAGAAAATGCACCTTATGAGCAGCTACATGACTTGATAGTAGGAACTAATAAAAAAGCTTCTGTAGAAGGAGATATAGACTGGGGATATGTAGAAGCAGGTCAAAGTCTTACAGTGATAAATTCCATAGAAAGTTGTGAAAATATAATACAAAATACGGTGGAGGGAGCAAAAGAAGCAATAATAAAGACGAATCAAGCTTTATTTTACTGAGAAGATGAATCAAAATATCTTTTGATTCAAATATAAGAAAAAACTGCTTAAGAATGATGAACTAAATAATTATATGATATAATTGGAGGTAATTTTATGAATCTTGTATCAAATAAAGAAATGCTTACAAAAGCCAGAAGTGAAGGATATGCAGTACCAGCTTTTAATGTATATAATTTAGAGACTATACAAGTTGTAGTGGAAACTGCAGCTGAGTTAAGATCTCCCGTAATCTTAGCAGTCACCCCCAGAACTGTAGAGTATACTGGAAAAGATTATCTTTTAGCTATATGTAAAGTTGCTGCAGAAAAATACGACATACCAATAGCAGTTCATTTAGATCACTCGGAAGATGTTGGTTATATTAAAGATTTGATTAAATTTGGATATAAGTCCGTAATGATAGATGCTTCAATGCATTCTTTTGAAGAAAATATTAATATAGTTAAAGAAGTTGTAGAATTTGCCCATAAAAATGATGTTTCTATAGAAGCAGAACTAGGAAGATTAGGAGGAATTGAAGACGGAATAAATGTAAATGATAAAAATACTTTACTTACAGAACCGGAAAGTGCTGTTGAATTTGTGAAAAAAACAAAAATAGACTCTCTCGCTGTAGCAATAGGGACGGCTCACGGGTTATATAAAGCAGATCCGAATTTGGATTTTGACAGATTAAAAGCAATAGCAAAAAAAATTTCAATTCCCTTAGTGCTGCATGAAGCTTCTGGACTTCCTGAAATAGATGTTAGAAAATCTATAGAGCTTGGAATTTCGAAGGTAAACATTGATACAGAACTAAAGATGACTTTTTCCAAAGGAGTACGAAATTTTTTAATAAATAATCCGGAAGTAAATGATTTAAGAAAATATATGATGCCTGGAAAAGAGATGATGAAGGATGTAGTTAAGAAAAAGATACTTATGGTAAAAAGCAACGGTAAAGCATAGATTTAAATTGAAGGATACCATGCATTATTTGCAAAAAATTATAAAAAGAAATAAAGAAGAAAGAAGCACCGGTATATACTCAATATGCAGCTGAATGATGACCCGGAAGGTCCTTTGGTTGTATAGCCTGTCCACTGTATTATTTTTAATTGTTATTTATAATAAGCAATGATAATATAGAAAGTGTTGACGATGTATAAATGTCTTATAACTATACTTATTAGCAACATATGAATCAGGCTAATAAAATTTTTTAAAACATAGAGAGGTGTATATAAATATAAATGACTGAGAAGATTAAAGATTATAGGCTTGGATATGAAGAGCTAATGAAAATGATACCATGCGCTATTTATGTAATACTAGATGGAAAAATTACAGACTGTAACAAAGTAGCTTTAGAAATGTTTAATTATAAAAACAAAAAAGAAGTTATTGGATATAAACCCCATGAAATATCTCCTAAAAAACAAGATGATGGTCAACTTTCTTTTGCTAAAAGTCAGATTTTAATGAAAAAGGTTTTAAAAGAAAAAAAACCAACTTCTTTTCAATGGACACATAAAAGAAAAAATGGAGATTGCTTTAAAACAAACATTGAGCTTTTCGTTAAAGGGAAATTTTTATATGCTGTAATTATAGATATACATGAAAAAGAACAGATAAATATAAAAATGAATGAACTGGAGGAAAAGGATTTTTTAACAGGATTATATAATAGAAATTTTTTTTTGAGATACTTAAATCAAACTATTAAAGAAAATAACTTAGAATTTTCAGTTATTGTCATAGATATAGAAGGTTTTAAAGAGATTAATGATTCTTTAGGGCATATAATGGCAGATAAATTATTAATAGAACTGGCAAGGAGATTAAAAACCTTTACAAATAATGAATGCTTAGTTTCTAGATTTGAAAGTGATGAGTTTGCTATAATTTGTAAAAAAACATCTAAAAAATATTTAGACAAAGCTGCAGAAAAGTTATTAAAGAAAATAAAATCTCCATATAAGATAGAAAACACAATTATATATCTTGATTTTAATATTGGCATAAGTAGATACCCATATGATGGAAAAGATGCACAAACTTTAGTAAGAGCTTCTAATATAGCCATTTACAAGGTTAGAAATCAAATTAGTAAGAAGATTTGCTATTATTCAAAAGAAATGTCTGAAGAAATAGAAGAGAAGTTTCATCTGGCAAATTATTTAGCTAGCGGTATAAGCAATAATGAATTTTACATGAATTATCAACCAATATATAATATTGAAAATAATGATTTAGTAGGATTTGAAGCTTTAATAAGGTGGGAAAATCCTGTATTAGGAAAAGTTCCGCCAGATACATTTATACCTATAGCTGAAGATACAGGGCATATATTATCTATAGGAGAATTAGTTTTAAAAGAAGTATGTAAACAAATCAAATGCTGGGAAAGTAGTGACTTAATAATCCTTCCTGTAGCCATTAATGTTTCTGTAAAGCAGCTTGAATTAATAGACTTCTCAAAGATGGTCAAAGAAATTTTAGATAAATATCATATAGATTACAGCCTCATAGATATTGAAATAACAGAAAGTGTATCCTCAGGGAATCTGCCAATTATTTTAAAAAATATTAACAAGTTAAAAAAAATGGGAATAAAAATATCTATGGATGATTTTGGAACAGGATTTTCTTCTCTTGCACAATTGGGTTTAATGGAACTAGATAAACTTAAGATTGATAAAGTTTTTATTGAAGATATTGTAAATGTTAAAAAAAGACAAAATCTAGTCAAAGCTATAATTGTTATGGCAAAAAGCTTGGATTTAACGGTAATCGCTGAAGGTATAGAAACAAATGATCAACTTGAAATATTAAAATCTTTAGGTTGTGAAATGGGGCAGGGATATTTGTACAGTAAGCCTTTGTCTCCTATAGAAATTGAAAAGTTTTATGATTTCCAAAAATACAAGGAAGCATAACAACAAAAAACTTGACCAAAAGACTGTCTCCCTGTGTTTTACAAATCTTTACAAAGAAAGGGGTAAAGTGTGGTAGATAAATTAAAGAGATTTAGAATTTTTTTAGAAAGGATAGATGATTTTGAAAAAAGAGAAAAGTTAGAGGAAATACTTCTCTATATTTCAAAAAAATTTCCAGAGCTAGAACATGAAATAAAGTGGAATCAGCCAATGTTTACTCATCATGGGACATTTATTATCGGTTTTAGTATAGCAAAGCATCATATAGCTATATCACCAGAATCTGTAACTCTTGATAAATTCCAAGAAAATATTAGAAAGGCTGGATATACTAGTAGTAAAATGATTTTTAGAATTAAATGGACAGATAAAGTGGATTATATTTTACTTGAAAAAATGATAGCCTTTAATATAGAAGATAAGAAAAATATGGATAAGTTTTGGAGATAAAAGTTATGATGTTATTCAGACAGACCCTTAGTGTTAATTCGAACCTGTCTGTAGTCAACCTATTCAAGCAATTGAAGGAGCCGGATTTGTATTTAAAATAAAGTCTAGATATTTAAACAGCACATATACTACCATAATAATAGACCAAATTTCTAAAAAATTAACAAAATATCCTAAAAACAACAGTCTACTTTGAGTACTTGCAAAAAAAGCATTAATTCCCTTAATTCCAATTGCTGTAATTACAAAAGGAAATGTAAAAGCTGAGTAGCTTGGGTAAAATTTTATTTTTAGCATCTTAGGCATATAAATAATAACGGAAATAAACATTATAAATGATAAGAAACCTAGAAAACTAACCATCAAGATATTTTTTATCGGGAAAGAATTTAAATATCCTGCCAGACATAAGCTTGCAGGAGCTGCAAAGATTGTAATGGTTGGCAATGACGGGTCAGATCGG
>JBEPWV010000103.1:3609-4731 GCA_041642175.1 Clostridia bacterium | reverse complement strand
CTAAAAAATTATATGAAACATTAGTAGGAATACAAACAGGAGATATAGAGGCTCCTGAAGGATGGATATTCAAAGTATAAATGTTACGATAAATTAATAAAATTCAATAAAATTTTGATATATCCTCTTTTTAAATATGTTATCATTCTTTATATCACTTAAAACAAGGAGGAAGTTATGTTTGTTTCCGATAGAATTAAATCCATGCAGGAATCACCTATAAGAAAATTAGTGCCTTTAGCAGAAGAGGCAAAATCAAAAGGTAAAAAAGTTTATCACTTAAATATTGGTCAACCTGATATTAAAACCCCGGAAGAATTTTTTCAAAACATTACAAACTTTGATGAAGACGTACTTTCATATACTTTTTCACAAGGAATTCCGGAACTAATTGACAGCTTTATAGAGTACTATAAATCATACAACATTGAATTTGACAAAGATGATATTCTAATAACAAATGGAGGTAGTGAAGCAATATTATTTTCATTGCTTGCTGTATGTGACTACGGCGATGAGATATTAATACCTGAACCTTTTTACACAAATTACAGCGGATTCAGTACATCAGCGGGAGTAAAAGTAGTTCCTATAACTACTAAAGCAGAAGATGGATTTGCATTACCTAGCAAGTCAGTAATAGAGGAACTAATAACAGGAAAAACTAAAGCTATAATGCTTTCTAACCCAAGTAATCCAACTGGTAAAGTCTATAATAAAGAAGAGATGGACATAATCAAGGACATAGCTGTAGAAAACGACATATATATTATAGCCGATGAAGTTTATAGAGAATTTGTATATGATGGACTGGAGTACAAAAGCTTTGCACAAATGGAAGAAATAGAGGACAGAGTTATACTTACTGATAGTATATCTAAAAGATACAGTGCATGCGGAGCTAGAATAGGATGTGTTGCATCTAAAAACAAACAGATTACTAAAGAAGTACTGAAATTATGTCAAAGCAGGCTATGTGTAGCTACTATTGAACAGGTTGGAGCAGCAGGACTGATTAAAGTTTCTAAAGATTATATGCAGGAAGCCTTTAAAGAATACGACAAGAGAAGAAACTTAGTATTTGATGCTCTTCAAGATATGGAAGGTGTATTCTGCAAGAAA
>JBEPWV010000103.1:0-3599 GCA_041642175.1 Clostridia bacterium | reverse complement strand
GAATCGGTTATTTGGCTTGTAATGAAGCTTTAGCTAAAGTAATTAACAATATTCAATCCCATGCCACTTCTAATCCAAATACAGTAGCACAGTACGCATCTGTTAAAGCGTTAACTATGGACAAGAAAGTTGTCAATGATATGGTTGAAGTATTTGCTAAACGAAGAGACTTTATGTACGATCGAATAAATCAAATAGAAAACCTCTCTTGTGAAAAACCTAAAGGTGCTTTCTATATTACAGCTAAATTACCTGTTGATAATGCTGAAGACTTTGTTAGATGGTTATTGACGGACTTCGACATTGATAATGAAACTGTTATGTTTGCGCCAGCTGAAGGGTTTTACGCGACAGAAGGAATGGGAAGAGACGAGATTAGAATTTCATATGTGCTTAAAGAAGAAGATATTAATAAATCAATGAATATTCTAAAGCAAGCTTTAATTGAGTACAATAAATAATCAAAAAAATTTGCTGTCTCTTGATTGATGTATCACTCAAGAGACAGTTTTTTATTAGAAAGGAAGAAGACATGGAATATATATTAATATTTATTGCAGGAACAGCAGCAGGCTTTTTAAATACTATAGGAGGTGGTGGATCCCTTATCACCATGCCGGTACTTATATTTATGGGATTGCCCTCGGCAACAGCTAACGGCACAAATAGAATAGCATTACTAGCACAGAACTTTTCAGCAACCTTAAATTTTAAAAGAAAAGGATACTTTTATCCAAAAATTATAATACTCCTTGCTATACCGGCAATAATAGGATCGATAATAGGTTCAAATTTAGCAGTAAATCTTCCGGATGAAATATTTAATAAGGTTCTGGGAATAGTTATGATAGTAGTTCTTGTTTTAATTCTAACAAGACCTGAAAAAAAGTTTTTAGCAGAAGAAGAAATCAGTGAATTGTTAGGGAAAAGAAAGATTATTGCTGTTATAGCTTTTTTGTTTGTTGGATTTTACGGAGGCTTTATTCAAGCAGGAGTTGGATTTATTTTTATAGTAGCGTTAAGCTTATTAACAGGCATGTCATTAGTTAAGATTAATTCTTTAAAGGTAGCAATAATTGGAATATATACTATCTCCGCTCTCTCGGTTTTTATATTAAACGGAAATGTTGATTGGGCTTTAGGACTTCTACTTGCTGTAGGAAACAGCACTGGAGCATATTTGGGAAGTAACTTTGCAGTTAGCAAAGGAGATAAATATATAAGAATTGTCATAACAATTGTTATAATAGTCATGGCCGGAAGATTATGGGGATTATGGTTGTAAATAAAATGCAAAATTAATTAAAATGTGATAAAATTATTAGGTGAAATTTTAATACGAGGAGGCAAAAATGGAATTATCATTTATTCATACGGCAGACATACATCTTTGTAAAAACTTTGATAATATTTCTTTAAGTATGAAAGAAAGAGAACTTAGAAGAAACGAATTATGGGAAGTGTTCGAAAAAATCATAGATTTAACTGTAGAAAATGAAGCAAAGTATTTATTTATATCTGGTGATTTAATATGCAGTAAATATGCTAAACTTAAAGATTATCAAAAAATACGTGAAAAACTCAGCTTTCTCAAAGATACCAAAATAATTATTGTCACCGGGAACCAGGATCCCTTAAATGAATTATCCTACTACAATATTATAGATTGGCCTCCTAATGTACATATAATCAAAGAAAAGAATAAACTGGAAAAAATTGAAATTGAAGAAGATAACCTCAGAATATACGGTCTATCTTTAGATAAATATAATCCTGAATTTAAGATTAATGAATTTCTTGATGTAGAAATAGACAAAGAGAAAATTAATATTCTAGTATTACACGGTGGGAAAGAAGAAGAGAATAATCCCCTATACATAGATTTCGAAAAATTAAATAAATTCGACTACTGTGCTTTGGGACATTTCCATCATCATACTGAAATAAAAGAACATATAGTTTACCCTGGAACTCCGGAACCTCTTAACTATAGTGAGGAAGGGAAAAGAGGAGTGGTAATGGGTAAGGTTGGCAAAGATATTCTTTTTAAAATATTTATTCCTTTATCAAAGAGAAAATTTATAACTAAAGAGATTTATATGCAAAAAGACTATACCATTGAAAAAATACTGGATATAATTAAATTCTCCGGAGATATAGACTCTCTTTCAAAGGACTACTACAGAATAATTTTAAAAGGTGAATTAAATAAAGACATAAAAATAGACATGATAAAAAAAGAAGCGGAAAAATATTTTAGACATGTGGAATTTATTGAAGAATTTGATTATGCTTTGGACTTACATAAAATAGAAAGAGAAAACGAAAATAACTTAATAGGAAGATATATTAATGAAACCGGAAAGATTACGGCAAAACCTTTAAAACTTCAAAAGTCAATACTACTTGGAATTGAAGAACTTTCAAAAGAAAAGGTGGATTATTAGATGAAAATAAAAGAATTGAAAATAGATGCTTTTGGAAAATTTATAAATAAAAACATACAATTTAAAAAAGGTATCAACATAATTTACGGTGATAACGAAACCGGTAAAAGTACCATACATAAATTTATTGAAAGTATGCTTTTCGGTATCAATCCCTCTAATAAAGAAATCTTCAATAAATATCAACCTTGGTTTTCTGAAGAATACAAAGGTCAATTAGGAATGATGGAAGGGGAAAGCGAATATATTATTAAAAGAGATTTTAATAATAATATATTTTCTTTTAATAATGATGAAATAAAAGATCCTAACCCAAACTCTTTAGAACAGCCGGGATATCAGCTTTTAGGAGTAAATAAAGATATATACAAAAACACCCTTAGCATCGGTCAATTAAAGAGTAAAACCGACAGGGAGTTGCTAAAGGAAATTAAAAGTAAAATAGAAAATTTAGGCAAAGCTAAAGATGAGAATATAAACCTGGAAGATGTTTTAAATAAATTAGATGAGAAACTAGAAATTCAAAGATATGAAATAATAAATGAAAAAATTAATGAACTAAATAATGAAAAAAAAGAAATAGAAGAAAGAAGAAGTAAGTTAGAAAATCTAATAAATCAAATACATGATAATAAAAAAGAATTAAAGGAGTTTGAATTAAGAAATGAACTCCTAGAACCTCTTACATCCATTGAAGATTTTGATGAATTAGAAAATAAATTTATTAATGCGGAAAAAATAATAAATGAAATAAATAGTTTAAATGAAAAAATTGACTCTATGAAAAGAGATATGGATATTGAAATTGAAGATTATGAAGAGCTAATAGTTTTAAGTTCAAAAAATGAAAAATTGGAAGATGAGAAGAACATAATCAATCAAAACCTGGAATCTCTTGAAAAAGAAGCTGTTTATATAAAAAATGATTTTCAAAAGTTTAAGGATATTGATGAATCTAATTTTATATCTCAGTACGAATTATACAAAAGCAATAAAAAAATTCTTGAGAGACTGCAAACAAAGTTAGATGATTTAAACAATGAAATTGAAGAAATAAAAGAAAAAAATCATATAGGGATTATTGAAAGTTTTAACGAAATATCTAAAGAGAATAAAAGAAAAAAATATATAAAAGGTATATTAGAAGGTAAT
>JBEPWV010000102.1:0-4735 GCA_041642175.1 Clostridia bacterium | reverse complement strand
GATATTAAATAAGGTGTGAGCATTTGCAATTTGTCTTTCAATTCCTGTTGGTGTTATCATAAATACCAGAGTTTCTACAGGTTTTCTTAATACAACTAAGAATATAGCTGTACCTATAAGGTTAAATAACAAATGCATTACTGCTGCTCTTCTTGCTGTTTTATTAGCTCCTATGCTTGAAATCATAGCAGTTACACATGTTCCTATATTTTGTCCAAAGACTATAGGGAAAGCCATTTCTACTGTTATTAATCCGCTTCCTGCTACTGCCAGGAGTAATCCTGTGGTAGCACTACTACTTTGAAGAAGTGCCGTAATACCAAATCCTGCTAATATTCCGATTAAAGGATTTTTGAAGTTGGATAAAATATCTATAAAGACTTGAGATTCTTCCAGTGGCTCTATTGCTTCCTTCATTAAAGCCATTCCTAGAAAAAGTATACCAAATCCTATAAAAATCTCAGCTATGTCTTTTCTCTTCTTTTTTTTGCTAATTAGATAAAAAGCCATTCCTGCTCCTATTATGAGGGGAGCTGCTTCTGTGAGTTTAAATGCTACCAACTGGGCCGTGATGGTTGTACCTATATTGGCACCCATTATTACCCCAATAGCCTGATTCAAGTTCATTAGTCCTGCATTTACAAAACCTACAGTCATGACAGTAGTAGCAGAACTACTTTGTACTATCATAGTTACAATAGCTCCTACAAAAACTCCCATAATCCTTTTATCAGTAAGGGCTGCTAGAATCTGTTTTAACTTGGATCCTGCTGTTTTTTGTAGGGCAATTCCCATATAATTCATTCCAAAAATAAATAAACTAAGTCCTCCAATAACGCCAATTGCGATTTCCATTAATATCCTCCATAATTTTTAATATAAGTTCGGGAAGTTTTTTTGTCTTAAAACTTCATATAATACAATGTTAACTGAGTTTGCTAAGTTTAGAGATCTTGCTTCTTTGTTTTTAATCATAGGTATTTTTATTCTCTGGTTTTCAAATTTTTCGTGAATCTTTTCCGGGAGTCCTGCCGTTTCTTTTCCAAATACTATATAACATTCCTCAGGATATTCAATATCACTGTAATATTTATCTGCTTTTGTAGTAGAAAAATAAAATTTATCACTTCCTTTTTCTTCTATCAGATTATATATATCATCATAATATTCAATATCCAATTTGTCCCAGTAATCCAGACCGGCTCTTTTTAAATATTTGTCCCTTACAGAAAATCCCAAGGGTCTTATTAAAATAAGTTTTGTATTTGTTGCTGCACAGGTTCTTGCAATATTTCCAGTGTTTTGAGGTATATCTGGTTGATATAAAACAATATTTATACTCATTTTACTCCTATCTTATCACAATATTTTTCAATATTACATTTGCTGCATTCAGGATTTCTAGCTTTGCATATATTTCTACCGTGATTTATTAATAGATGGTGGACTTCAATCCAATCTTCTTTAGGGATAATTTTCATCATATCGTCTGAAACCTTATCCGGGGTTTTGCTTTTTGTAAATCCTATTCTTCTACATATCCTGTATACATGGGTATCTACTGGAAAAGCAGGTTTATCAAAAGCCACAGCTAGTACGACACTGGCTGTTTTTCTTCCTACTCCAGGAAGCTTCATTAAATCCTTCATGTTTTTCGGTACATCACCATCAAACTCTTCATTTATTATTCTAAGCAATTTATAGATATTTTTTGATTTATTTTTATAAATTCCTATTTCTCTTATGTTTTCCTGGATTTCTTTTCTACTTAGCTTCAGTAGTGATTTTAAATCAGGATATTTTCTATATAAATTTTTTGTTACTTTATTTACACTTTTATCTGTGCTTTGAGCACTTAAAACAGTGGAAATTAATAATTGTAGAGGTGTCTCATGTTCGAGGCCGGTTTTAACAACAGGATAATGTTCTCTAAGGCCTTTTATTACCTTGTCAATTTTTTTGTTCATTTTATCTTCCTATCTAGCATCTGTATATTTCCCTTTTAATTACTTCTATTCTATTATCATTTTCTATTTTTCTCAACACCTGGTTGACTATTTTATCAGAAAATTTTCCACTGTTTGACACAGCAGCAAATGTCACCAGGCTTCTGTTCCATTTTTCGTTATAATCTGTTTCTGCTATGGTAATATTGTGCTTAGCTTTCAATTTGTCAATTATACTTTTCAAAATTCGCCTTTTATCCTTTAAGCAGTTTGCTTCATAAATAAATATTTCTATTTCACATACTGTTATCATATAATATCACCCATATTAAAAGGGTCAATTTAAGACCCTTTATTTATTTTAATCCGTAAAGTTCTCTGACGTAATCTTCTACTTGTAATGGATCGTGAAGGTAAAAAGAAAGATTTTCCATTATCTTAGCTCTTCCGGGTAAAATTTCAGTATCTAATTTATCGGTACTAAAATTAACTGCATCGGAAGCAAGCAATAGGACATCTGCTAAAGACATATCTGTTTTTATGTGGTTATAAGTTTCTTTTGCTACAACGGGAAGTTTAAAAGATAGGGATTTTTTTATTGCACTTTTAATAAACTCCTGTTGTGCTCCTATTCTTCCTATATCTCCATCTTTATATCCTGTGGTCATATCGTTGTTGTGTCTGAATCTTAAATATTGTAAAGCATGTTCTCCATCCAGAATCTGATTTCCTGCTGATATATCTATTTTCAGTGGTGGGTCATCATATGGATCTTCATATTCCATGTGGAATGGAACATCCACTTCTACCCCACCTAATATGTCTACAACCTTTTCTACAGCTTTATAATCCACTGTTATATAGTTGTGAACGGGGATATCAAGAATATTTTCTACAGCTTTCATTAGACCTTTAACCCCAACACTCGAATGAATAGCGTTGATTTTTTTGTCTCCCGGATTTTCATATCCTGATCTGAAAAAGTATGTATCTCTTGGAATAGAAATTATATCGAGATCACCTGATTTCCTATCAAAGCTTGCAAGCATTATAGTGTCCGACCTTCTTTCTTCCAGTCCGACTAAAAGTATATTTATTCTTTTACTTTCTTCTATTGCTTTTTCTAAGTCAGATAATTCTTCTTCAGGTTCTTCCTCATCATTCATATTCTCTTCCCATAGAGGATCCTCTAAATCAGTATAGTTTTCTTCAGATGGATTGAAGAATTTAACATAGGTATATACTGCTGCTCCAAGCATTAAGCTAAAGCATACTACTGCTATAACAAAGACTTTTATAAAGTGTTTCATTTTATCACCTCGAGTAATTCGAATAAGCTAAATTATTATATCATCTATAAATAAGTATTTCAATCTGATATTATGTTACAAAATCTCAATTTCTAGAATTGCTATGTCATCTTTTTGTTTGCCTTTAAAATTTTCTATCTCTTCTAAAACATTTTCAGGTATATTATCAGATTTTTCAATTATTTTTTTTAGCCTATCAATTCCGAATTCCTCCTCTAAATAATTTTTTGTTTCAACAATACCGTCGGTATAAAAAATAATTTTATCTTTTTCCTTTAGGTTGAGTTCAAATACTTCATAATCAACAGTATCAAATATATTGCATATTGGATAACCTTTAGCTTCTAGTATCTCTGCTTTACTATCTCTTTTAAAAAAAGGTAAACAGTTATGTCCTGCATTTAAGTATTTTAAGGTTTTGGTTTTTTTATTAAATATACATGCAAATATTGAAAAGTACTTATCGTCGTCAAAATTTAATGCTAAAAAAGTTCTATGAAGCTCTTGAAGAATTTTATTTATATCTATCATTTCTCTACTTACAGCTTTCATTGTTTGCTTTACGTACATGCTTATCATAGACGCAGCTACTCCATGTCCAACAACATCACACATATATATTCCTATATTGTCCTTGTCAATAGTATATACATCAAATATGTCTCCACTTAACAATTCAGAAGGTTTATATTCATAATCTATTTTTAGATTTCCATATATTCCTTTACTAGGGAGCATATTCTCCTGCATTCTCTTAGCAAATTTAACATCTGATGTCATTCTCTTGTTTTTTTCTATAATAGATTTCTCTAGTTCTTTTTCTTTTGTTGTATCTCTAAAAACTTCAACAACTGCCACAATTTCTCCATCTGGGTTGTAAACAGGAGAACTTACTACATCATATATTTTATCTTTAACTATTTCTTCTTTTCTTAAAGTCTTTCCAGTTGATATGGTTTTTTCTGAAACACATAAATCGCATTTCATTTTTTGACCTATACCTTTATAGCACTTCATCCCAACTGTATTCTTTCCGATGTTATTTTTCATTGATTCGTTGATGTGAATTATGTTGTTGTCCCTATCTATAAGTCTTACTCCATCCATCATACTATCTAGAATGGATATCTGCATATCACTAATTTTTATATTGCTTTTTTCTATATTAATCATAATGATCTCCTTTTAGTTTGCTGGTTTTGTTCTTTATATAAATACAAAATAATTATATCACAATTGAATGTAATTTTTAACAAACTAATAACATCATTTTGAAAAAATTGTAAAAAAGAAGAAAAGTTAACTTTTCTTCTTTCCATAGTATTGATAGTAATCTACACGTATATTACCATTGTATAATTTTCTCTTTCTATCGGATTTTTTACCGTATAAATTTTCAAAGTTCCTTTCCGGGGTAATAATATAGTTGGACCAGGTATCATCATTACCAAATGTTTTACCTATAGTTTTTAGTATTTC
>JBEPWV010000101.1:0-4782 GCA_041642175.1 Clostridia bacterium | reverse complement strand
TCTCAAATTCTCTGGAGCCTCTTTTCCCAACTCTTTTTAAAGGGTATTTAAGTCTATCAGTGTGATAAAGCTTCTTTAAATGATTCCTTCCTCTAATGCAAGCGGTCAATCTATCGTAACCACTTCCTTTTTTTTCATCGGAAGTTATTCTAACTGCTTTTCCTTCTTCTATATGTATATTTAGTATGCATCTTCCTCCACAGTCATAAGCACAAGATGTTGTAATTGTCTTTTTATCCATGATTTCTCCCCTATTTAAAATCTTTTAAACAATTATATCAAAGGGGTAAATTATCTTCAATTCATATAGAGTTAATTTTAATGTATAATGTAAATATATATAAGGAGGCGATAATTTGAATTTGAACAATAATTTAAAGAAAAGACTTGAAAAAATAAAAAAAAGCAAAGTTAATCCAGATAAAATAGAAAATTTTAGTGAACTAATTGATGAAATGATTGACAATATAGGAAATCCAGATCCTATTTTAAGAGATGACCTTATTTATTCAATTTTAGCTAACTGGATTATCGAAGGACATATAGATGATAAATCTAAAAAACATATCCTCAATAGGTTAGTTTCTGAAGATAATCTTTTATATAAGATAAAACTTAAAGAAGATATTTCTGTTTTAAAGAGGAGCTTTTCCGTGCTAATGATTCCACCTTTAATATATTCTCATCGAAAAAAAACATATTTAACAGAATCTGAAATCAGAGAAATTTTCAATAAGGTCTGTATCTATTTTTCTTTAGAAGATGATTTAAGAGGTTATATTAAGGATAAAGGTTGGGCTCATTCAGCAGCTCATACTGCTGATGCCTTAGATGAACTTGCTTTATGTGAAGAATTAGGAAAAAATGATTTAGAACAAATTTTAAAACTTATCAAGAATAAATTATCAAACAATTCTTACATATTTGTCAACGAAGAAGACGAAAGAATGTGTACTGCAGTGGAAAGTATAATAAGTCGTGAAATATTATCAGAAGAATTTATCTATAACTGGTTAGAAAGTTTCTATACTATTTTTAATAAAACAAGTTTTCCAGATAATTATAAACTTAAAATGAACTTAAAAAACTTTCTCAGAAGCTTATATTTTAGGTTTTTAGAAAAAGATAAGGATATTTCAGAAAATATATATTATATCTTGAAAAAAATTTAAAAATTTCTCATAATATTTTCAGAAATACTGCTTTTTAAAATAAGGCAGTATTTTATTTTTGAAAATATTATTATTGGGTATAAATAAATTAAGGAGGTGTCCAATTGGAAGATAAAAAATATATAAATATGTCGGAATTGGAAGATAAAAAATATATGGTAATGTCGGGAAATGATGCTATTGCACGAGGTTTTTACGAAGGTGGCGGCACTGTTGCCTCGAGCTTTCCAGGATCTCCCACAGTAGAGATTGTTCACAGTTTAAATGCAGAATATCCAGATATATATTCAGAATTTTCTGTCAACGAAAAAGTTGCACTAGAAGTAGGTATAGGAGCATCTTTTGCAGGTGCAAGAACTTTAGTATCTATGAAACATGTAGGAATGAATATAGCTGCTGATCCACTTATGACTTTCACCCAAACTAAAATAAATGGTGGCTTCATTCTTGTTTCAGGAGATGATCCAGGTATGCTAAGTTCACAAAATGAGCAGGACAATAGGATTTTGGGGAAATTTGCAAATCTTCCTATTTTAGATCCTAGCGATAGTCAGGAAGCAAAAGATTTTGTTAAAATTGGTCTTAAAATGAGTGAAGAATTTAATAGACCATTTATGCTTAGAATTACAAGTAGATTATGTCATTCAAGAAGTAAGGTAGCTTTAGAGGATAGGGAAGAAACAAAAATATCCGGTTTTAACGGCAAACTAAAAGATTATGGAATGCTTCCACCAAATACTTATGATAAGCAGTATGAAATGAAAGAGAGTATTGAAAAATTATCGGAGGCAGCTAATGAAATCGAGATTAATAGATATGAAGAATCAGAAAGCAAAGAAGTCCTCTTTATAACTTCCGGCTTAATGTATGAAAATTTAAAAGAATTAGATTTAAATTACAGTATTTACAAACTTGGTATGGTATACCCTCTTCCTATAAAAACTTTAAAAAATATAAGTAAAAAATATAAAAAAGTAATTGTAGTTGAAGAAATGATGCCTTTTATAGAAAATGAGCTTAAAATTAATGGAATTGATTGCAAAGGAAAAGAATATTTTAGTTTTACAGGAGAATTGAATTCAGAAGACATAGAAAAAAGCCTAAAAGAAGCAGGTATAATTGAACAAGTTAAATACAAGTCTCCTTCTGAAAAAGGTGAAACAACGGCAAGAATACCAATGTTTTGTGCCGGATGTCCCCATAGACCTATTTTTGATATTTTAAAAAAGGCTAGAGTAGGTGTTATCGGAGATATAGGTTGCTATACTATGGCTGTGTTACCACCACTTAAAGTTCTAAACTCAAGTATAAGTATGGGTGCAAGTATTGGTATAATGAAAGGTATGTCTAAAGCTTATGAAAAAAAAGGTGAGAAAAAACCTTTAGTAGCCGTAATCGGCGATGGTACTTTTTACCATTCAGGTATGCCTAGTTTACTTAACCTTCTTCATCAAATGGATCCAGATTACAATATGACCCTAATTATTTTAGATAACGGTCTAACTGCTATGACTGGAGGACAGCCTACTGGAAGTACAGGAAGATATGGTGACCAGTATGACATGAATGTTAATATGGAGAATCTAATAAAACAATTTGGTTTTGATAGAGTAGTTTCCATTGATCAGTTTAAATACGATAAATCTTCAAAAACCATTAATGAAGAACTTAAGCATGAAGGTCTATCAATTGTCATCGCTACAAGACCATGTGCTTTAAATTTTAAAATTAAGGAGACACCTTTCTATGTGGATCCAAAAATTTGTATAAGTTGTAGAACCTGTGTTAAAACCAACTGTCCACCAATAGCTATGAGAGAGTACAAAGGTATATATGACTTGAAGTCTTTTATTAACACAGACATGTGTGTAGGTTGTTCAGTTTGTGCTCAAGTTTGTCCAGTAAATGCTATTAAGAAAGTAAAGGAGGGCAATGATGAGTAAATATAATATTGTAATAGGCGGTGTAGGCGGTCAAGGACTTATTTTAACCACAAATATCATATGCCAAACTGCCTTAAGTAGTGGATATGATGTGAAAAGTAACGATGTGGTAGGTTTAGCTCAAAGAGGAGGAATGGTTTGGGGTAGCGTCAAAATAGGTGATAAAATTCATTCCCCAAATATTCCCCCAGGTTCAGGAAATATACTTATTGGTATGGAACTTTTAGAAGCTTATAGATGGAGGAATTCCATAAAGGATGGTAGTCTAGTAATTATAAATGATTATAAGATACCGCCAGTTCCGGTGATTGCAGAAAAAGAAGAATACCCTGATAATATCCTAGATGAACTTTCTAAAAAGCATAATGTAATATCTTTAGATGCTATAAGAGAAAGTTTAAAAATAGGTACTGAAAAAGTCGCAAATATTATGATCTTAGGTATACTAGCTAAAAAAATGGATATAGATAAAGAAATTTGGTTGGATACTATTAAAGAGAATGTACCGGAAAAATTTATTAAAGAAAATGAAGAAGCTTTCGAATACGGCTATAATTTTAATTAAAATAAGGCTGTGGATCTAACTGATTTTTTACAGTTTATCCACAGCCTTTTGTTTTTATAATGTTTTTATTAACATCTATAGTTTTTATTGCCTATTTATAAAGTGTTTTTATCTCTTCCGTATCCATACAGTTTTATTAAACCTACTATAACAGCAGCAATCAATACTATTGGTACTCCTATAAATAATAGAAATAATCCACCGTAGCCGCTAAATCTAAAAAGAAAGAACTCTGGTATTGTTAGTAAAAATATTATTATACCTAAAGTCTTTTTCTTATTCTTCATAAAGTAAAATCCAAATGCTACAGTCAAAAGAATTATTAATCCTGCTATGGTGTTGTTGGTATTAATAAAGTTGGTACCAAATATTAATCCTTCTTTGCTTACATAATGAAAGTACCACTCTTCTTCAGGAATCTCTTCTAATGTTGTTCTGTAAGAAGAATCACCCATGCTTTTTAGATCTATATTTGAATGGATTTCATAACTATCGTCGGGAAAAACAACAGACATATTTATCTTAGCTTTTCCCTCCCAAAATCTTGCAGGAGTAAGATAGTATATTTGAGTATTAACATCATTTACTACTTCATTATAAGAATAGTATCCACCGTCAGATTCGTACTGTATATCAAGCTCTACAGTTTCACCAAGAGGTATATCAATACTGAATTCATATCCTTTATCTTCATAGGTACCTCTACCGTATCCTGAAAATCCTCTATATAGAAGTTTTCCACTGACAGGTTCATATATATTTATATTTTTTGAAGATTCCCAGTTTTTAGGTATATCGTTGCTTTCTACTAATTTTATATCTTCTATCACTTCTCCATCAGCTAATATCTTTGCATCATCACTAGCCATTCCCGGTCCTAAAAACATAAGTTTTATTTTTTCTTCTTTATTATCTATATTTTTTAATATATATTTTACTTCTACTAAAGCTTTTTTATCCCATTTTTCATCTACAATAAATGTAATCCATTCTTCAATCAAGGAAATACCAGAATTTTCATCGAAATAAATCATATTGGATTCTGGATCTTGGGCTGGAGGCCCCGCATTAGCCCACACTGGTATTGTTATTAAGATTATAG
>JBEPWV010000100.1:0-4811 GCA_041642175.1 Clostridia bacterium | reverse complement strand
ATCAGCACTAACAAATGCTGCACCATCACTTGATCCAACTGAAAAGAGAAAAAAGATTGCTATCGAAGGAGAAATACCCAGTCCAATAAATATGCCTAGCGGATGTACTTTTCATCAAAGATGTCCCTACAGCAAGGAAAGATGTGAAAAAGAAGTACCGGAATACAGAGAAATAGCCAAAGATAGATATATTACTTGCCATTTCCCGTTAATATAATCAATTGTTTTATAAAAAAGTAAAATCTAATGACAACAGATAGTCCCTTAAAAGGAGGATAAAATGGATAAAAGAATAGATGAATTAGCAAAAAAACTTGTGAATTATTCATGTAAACTTGAAAAAGAAGAAAAACTGTATATAAAACTTGATGGATTAAGTGGAAAACCATTAGCTCTTGAAATAATAAAAGAAGCGTATAGATTAGGTGCCTTTCCATTTGTAGAAATCAATGATGAAACCATAACAAGGCAGATAGCCTTAAACTGCACCAAGGAACAGATGGATGTAGAAAATGATGCCAAGCTAGAAGTAATGAAAAAAATGGATGCTTATATTGGGATTAGAGCATTAGATAATTTCACTGAAATGGCAGATGTGCCTGTTGAAAAAACTACTATTATAATGGATTCTGATAAAAAGGTAAGAGAACAAAGAGTTAACGGCACAAAATGGGTTGGATTAAACTATCCAACTGCTGGAATGGCACAAAAATCTGAAATGAGTTTAGAAAAATATGAAGATTATTTTTTCCAAGTTTGCAACATGGATTATTCAAAGATGGCAAAAAATATGGAAAATTTAGTGCAATTAATGGAAAATACAGATAAAGTTAAAATTAAAGGACCAGGTACAAATTTGAATTTTTCAATTAAAAACATGAAATCAATACCATGTGCAGGAGAAATGAATATTCCTGATGGAGAAATTTTTACAGCACCGGTAAAGGATTCTGTAAATGGACATATAAGCTACAATATACCTTCAAATTATAAAGGATTCACCTATGATGGTGTAAGGCTGGAGTTTAAAGATGGGAAAATCATTAAAGCTGAAGCAAATGACAATGAAAAAATTAATGAACTTCTTGACACCGATAAGGGAGCTAGATATATAGGAGAATTTGCTTTAGGAGTCAATCCATATATTAAGGATCCAATGGGGGATTTGTTATTTGATGAAAAAATATCAGGTAGTATTCACTTCACACCTGGAAAAGCATACAAAATTGCTGATAATGGAAATGATTCTAAAATTCACTGGGACCTAGTACTAATACAAAATCCAGAATATGGTGGAGGAGAAATTTGGTTTGATGACAAATTAATTAGAAAAGATGGAAAATTTGTTATTGAGGAATTAGAAGGATTAAACCCTGAAAACTTAAAATAGTAAAAAAATATCCAACAATTGTTAACACTTAAACATACTTGTAAAACCTGATTTTAAGAAAAAAAAATAAATTGTTGACAATTTATTGTTGTTTATTGAAACTTATTATGATAAAATTTAAAAAAAGAGAAGGTAATCCATGAAAGATAGATTATTAAAAAATAAAACTTTAAGAGAAGAAGTTGTCGACTTTTTAAGACTGAAAATTTTAAGAGGGGATATAAAGCCCGGTGAAAGAGTTGTTGAATCAGAGGTAGCTAATTATTTCAATATTAGCAGAGGTCCTGTAAGAGAGGCAGTTAGACAGCTTGAACAGGAAGGTTTATTAGCATACAAAAGAAATAAAGGATGCTTAGTAAAAGTATTAAGTCCAGATGAAGCATGGGAAATATATCTTCTTAGAAGTAGTTTAGAAAGTCTATCTGTAAAAGTATGCAATGGAAAAATCGGAAAAGAATATATAAGAAGAATGAAAAAAGCTGCAATGGATATGGAATTTTATGTACAGGAATTCGATGTTGAAAGCATAATAGAAGCCGATCATACCTTCCACAGCCAAATTATTAAAGCTTCAAAAATGAACAGACTACTAGAACTTTGGAGTAGCATGAATGGTACAAGCTTTGCTATATTCCATACAGTTGTAAATACTAATAGAGAGCATATAAAAATAATATCTGAAAAACACTTGAAACTTTTAGAAGTTATTGAAGAAGGAAACATAGAAAAGTCGATGAAAGAAATCGAGAGACATTATTTATCAACAGGGAAAAAATTATACGGAACTAATCTACCTGATTATCTCGAAACTTATTAATTAAACTAGTTATTGAATTGTTAACAGTTAACACCCGTTAACGATTTAAAATAAAAAAAACTCTAGGAGGGGAAAATGAAAAAAAGAAAACTTTATTTATTGTTGACACTTTTAATCGTAGCGAGCATGTTATTTACTGCATGTTCACCAGCAGACGAACCAGAAGAACCAGCTGAAGAACCAGGTGAAGAAGAACCAGCAGAAGAGCCAGCTGAAGAACCAGAAGAAGAAGAATCCGACTTTACTCACAATGGAAGACCTATTGCAGAAGAAATAGTGGTAGGAAGAATACAGGACTCTAACGACTTAGATCCTGTTACTCAAGACGGAAATGTAAACATCTGGATGTTTAATTTGATGATGGAAGGTCTTGTTAAGACCAGTGACGACGGTACAGAAATTTTACCGGCATTAGCAGAAGACTGGGAAATAAGTGATGACAAATTAACTTATACATTTAATTTAGTACCGGATGTTAAATTCGCTAACGGCGATCCAGTATTAGCAGAAGACTGGGTATGGTCAATAGAAAGAGCTAGAGACACTGAAGAATCTGTTTGGGCTTTTGCCGCTGCAGGTATTGCAGATGTTGAAGCACCAGATGATGAAACTGTAGTAATCACACTTGGTGAGCCAAGAGCAGCTATTCTTGCAGAATTGGCAATGTTTAACTTAACTGTTCAGGACAAGTCATATTATGATGAAGTTGGACAGGAAGAGTATTCACAAATGCCTGTAGGAACTGGACCTTATATGTTAGAAGAGTGGAGAAAAGGTGAAGATATGACCTGGGTAAAGAATCCACATTACAGAGGAGAAGCAATAACTGAAACAATTAAATTCGTTGTTGTGCCTGATGATAACACAAGAGCTCTTCAATTAGAATCAGGACAAATTGATGCTATGACTTATGTTCCATTTAATAGAATGGATAGCTTGGATGAAAATGACGATCTTAAAGCTATAGGTATTCCATCTACAGAAACAAGATACGTAGTATTTAATAATGGAGTTTCACCTTGGGACGATCCTAATGTTAGATTAGCTATGCAGTACGGTACTGACAAGCAGGAAATGGTGGACTTTGTACTATACGGTTATGGAGAAATTGCAACAAGTTATGCACCTCCAGCAGGATTATACTATAATGATTCATTAGAAGATTACGGTTATGATGTAGACATGGCTAAAGAATTATTGGCAGAAGCTGGATATCCAGATGGCTTTGAAACAGAAATACTTGTAAGAGCTGGAAATGCAGTTTATGAGCAAATGGCTGTAATACTTAAAGAGCAGTGGTCAAAAATAGGCGTTGAAGCTAATATTTTATCACTGGAAGCAGCAACAGCTGTAGATACATATAGAGCTATGGAACATGAAGTAACACTATCAGGATGGACAAACGATATACCTGATCCATCTCAGCAGGTTCAATATGTATTTATACACGATGTAGTACAAAACTACTATACAGATTGGAAAAGTGATAGAGCAGAAGAATTAGTAGCACAAGGTATAGTAGAATTAGATCCACAAGCAAGAGAAGAAATATACTTAGAACTTCAAGAAATACATTTTGAAGAAGTTCCTATGATGCCAGTGTTCCATTCTGTATATCCAGTAGCAATGAAGAACGAGGTTGAAGGATTCAATCAAACTCCACTTGGAAACTACAGATTTGAAGAATTGGTAATGTATTTAGACTAAAAAAACAAATGTTAAATTGGGTTGGATTCCAACCCAATTTTACAAATATCAAATATTAAGATAGGTGGTTAAATGGCGACTTTAAATTATTTAATAAAAAGAGTACTTCAGGTAATACCGGTACTAATAATTGTTACTATAATCATTTTTTTTATGATTAGATTAATACCAGGAGATCCAGCTTCAGTAATACTTGGAGATAGAGCAACTCCGGAAATGGTAGAGATTCTAAATAGACAAATGGGATTAGACAAGCCAATACCAGTACAGTATGGTATTTTTATGAGAAGGCTTGCTACTTTTGATTTGGGTGACTCTATTCATTACAATATTCCAGTATTTGAATTAATTGGGAAAAGGTTTGTTGTGACTTTCGTTTTAGCATTGTTCACAGTAATATTTTCAGTAATTTTAAGCTTTCCCCTTGGTTATATAGCTGGAATTAAGAAGGATAAGATTCAGGATCAAGTTATAAGGACAGCAGCTCTAGTAGCGCTATCAACACCTCAATTTTGGATAGGGTTGATATTAATGATAATTTTTGCAGTTAATATTAAAATTTTTCCTGTAGGTGGATGGGGAGATACATGGCCGGAACATATACGAGCTGTTATTTTACCGGCATTTACCCAGGCATTGATGACAATAGCCCTTCTTACAAGAAATCTTAGAAATGGTGTAGTTGATATTTTGAAAATGGACTATGTGGATTTTGCACGAAGTAAAGGGTTGAATGAAAAAGTAGTAAGAAAAAGACACATTGTGAAAAATGCAATGATATCTTACATAACTTTAATATCTATGAGAATGGCTTACATGTTAGGTGGAAGTATAATCATAGAAACTGTATTTGCACTTCCAGGAATTGGGGCTTTGATGATTGAATCAATATATAGT
>JBEPWV010000099.1:0-4827 GCA_041642175.1 Clostridia bacterium | reverse complement strand
TTTGTCAGTTTCTAGAAGTTTTTTATATGCATATGATGCTTTGCTTACACATTGATTGCCAACTTCTTTCATCCCTGATATTCCCATAGTAGATAGGTAAACTGTATTCATAAGAGCGAATAAGCTTTGGTTTGAACATATATTTGAGTTTGCTTTTTCTCTTCTTATATGCTGTTCTCTAGCTTGTAGAGTAAGTACAAAGCCTCTCTTGCCATCTTTATCTACCGTTTCTCCACATATTCTACCAGGAAGCTTTCTCATGTTTTTAGTTGTAGTTCCCATAAATCCTACATATGGTCCACCGTAGCTTAAAGGAATACCCAAAGATTGTCCTTCTCCAACTACTATGTCTGCTCCTAGTTTGCCTGGAGCTTCAAGGATTCCAAGAGTAGATGGGTCAACATTCATAATTAGTAAACTTTTGCTTTCGTGAGTTGCTTCTTCTATATGAGCCACATCTTCGATGATACCGTAGAAGTTTGGATTTTGTATTATTACTCCTGCCGTATCTTTATCTATTTTTTCTAAAGAAGCCGGATCTGTTTCTCCATCCTTTTCTTCTAAGTATTCTAAGTCTATATCTCTAAAGTGGCAGTATGTCTCCAGCACATCAATAGTGTCAGGATTTACAGTCTTTGATACTATTATCTTATTTCTTTTCTTTTTAATTCTTATTGCCATTAGTGCAGCTTCTGCTATGGCTGTAGCTCCATCGTACATAGATGCATTCATTACATCCATTCCTGTAAGTTCTGCAAGCATACTCTGATATTCAAAAATGTACTGTAAAGTACCCTGACTTACTTCCGGCTGGTAAGGAGTGTAGGAAGTATAAAATTCTGATCTTCCAGCTATATGTCCTACAGTTGAAGGAATATAGTGGTCGTAAGCTCCTCCTCCAAGATAGCATGTGTAGTCATCTATATTTTTATTTTTCTTTCCAAGTTCTGCAAATCTTCTTCTTATTTCCATTTCAGAAAGTGGATCATTAATTTTTAATTCTTCTTTTAATTTTATGTGTTCGGGAACATCGCAAAATAAATCTTCAATACTATCAACACCTATTTTCTTAAGCATCTGCTCCCTATCTTCAGGGGTAATAGGTAGATAAGGTTTCATATTATTCCTCCTCGTCTACAGTTTCTAAATACTCTTTATATTCATCTGCATTCATTAAATCATCTTTTTGAGATTCATCTTCAATTTTAATTTTTATAATCCAATTTTCGTAGCAATCATCATTGATAAGTTCAGGCTCGTCTTCTAGGTCGTAATTGCATTCTACAACTGTTCCCCCCACTGGGGCAAATATATCTGTAGCTGCCTTAACTGATTCGATAGCACCGAAAGCTTCTCCTGCTTCAATTTCATCGTCTTCCTCTGGAAGTTCAACAAATACGATACTTCCTAACTGATCTTGAGCATAGTCAGCTATTCCGATGTATCCAAATTCTCCTTCGATTCTTAGCCATTCATGATCCTTCGTGTAAAATAAATTATCCAGTACTTTCATTTTTTAACCCTCCATATATTTTATTGATTTATGTAAATTATTTATAGTTCTTTTTTAAGAAGCTTCTCTTTATTACTTTAGCTTTAGCTTGTTTTTTTCTTATTTGAATATATATTTCTGTCCCAAGTTTAGCATAATCAATGTCAACCATTGCAAGACCAATGGATTTTCCTAAAGTAATTGATTTATATCCTGTTGTTACAAATCCGATTTCTTTACCTTCTTCATTTACTACAGGATATTCATGTCTAGGGATTCCTCTGTCCAGCAATTCGAATCCTACTATCTTTCTTTTTAGTCCTTCTTCTTTTTGCTTCAAAAGAGCATCTCTACCCATAAAATCATCTGAATCTAATTTTACTGCAAAGTTGTATCCTGCCTCTATTGGAGTTATGTCTTTACTTAACTCGTTTCCGTATAAAGGGAGGTTAGCTTCAAATCTTAGTGTATCTCTTGCTCCCAATCCTATAGGTTGAATACCGTAATCTTCTCCTACTTCTAGGATTTTATTCCATATTGAAACTATGTTTTCATTTTCTGTATAAATTTCGAAACCATCTTCTCCTGTATAACCACTTCTTGATACTAAACATTTAATACCGTTGATGTTGATTTCTGGGTAAAATTCGAAAAATTTGATTTCTTTTAAGTCTTTATCTGCAATTTTTTGAAGTATTTCTTCTGCTTTAGGTCCCTGCAAGGCAACTTCTGATATTTCCCCGGAAATATTTTCCAGTGATATGTCGAAGTTTCCTTTTTCTTTTACTGATTTCATCCAGTCAAAATCTTTTTCTACATTGGCAGCATTTATAACGAGCAAAAAATCGTTATCATTATATTTATACACCAATAAGTCGTCTACTATACCACCATTTTCGTAGCACATCATTGCATAGAATATTTTCTCATCTTTCAATGATTTTGCATCGTTGGTAACTAGATACTGAACAAAATCTTCAGCCTCCTTGCCTTTTACCTTAACCTCTCCCATGTGAGATACATCGAAAAGACCGGCTTTTTCTCTTACTGCATTGTGCTCTTCTTTGATACCTTTGTATTCTATAGGCATCTCCCATCCTGAATAGGCCATAAGGTTAGCGCCTAACTTTTGATGTTCGTCGTAAAGATATGTTCTTTTTGCATCCATTTGATATCTCCCTCCTTAATATTTTTGAAACAAAAAAGGTTGTAAAGCTATGCCTTACAACCTCTGTTTTCGAACCTGAGAGCTTATGCTTATTAAAAAAATAATAAGCGGTTTCTCCTTCGGTGCTGCCTAATGCAGACTCTTCAGAGTCCCATCAGATTACGATCCATTTGCCTGAGAGTTTCTAAGCTATTTTGGCAAATAGCTAATTGCTCCATCGGCTACCATTATTGATATCTCTCGCAATCATCACTTGGATATTTTGCTAAATTCAATTTTATTATATCATGTATGTATTTCTTGTACAATTAATTATTTTTTTCACAAACAAATTTTATGAATTCATCCTTACCTAATGGTCTACTGTAGTAATATCCCTGTATTTTATAGCATCCTATACTTTTTAAAAAATCCAGCTGCTCTCTTGTCTCAACACCTTCTGCGATTACTATCTTGTTTAAGTTTCTCCCTAAATTTGTTATAGCTCGTGCTATACTGCCATCATCTTTTTCTGGAATATTTTTAATGAATTCTCTGTCTATTTTTAATTCATCTACTTTTAAGCTTTTTAAATATGATAATGAAGAAAATCCTGTACCAAAATCATCGATAGATATATCCATACCTAAGTCCTTAAATTCTTCTAACTTTTTGTTTGTTACTGCCTTGCTGTCTATAAGCATTCCTTCAGTAATTTCTATTTTTATGTTTTTATAATCTACATTATATTTTTTATTATAAATCTTAAAAGTTTCAATAAGACCCCTATATTTAAGCTGTTCAGGAGATATATTTATTGATATAGGTAGATTTTCTTTACAATGTTTATTCATGTATTTTAATAATTTAAAAGCTTCTTCTACTACAAAGTTTCCTATTTCAACTATAGATCCGTTCTTTTCAGCTACTGGTATGAATATATGAGGTGATACTAATCCAAGTTCTTTATTATACCATCTAAGTAATGCTTCTCCTCCTATTACTTTTCCAGTAAAAGAATCTAGTTGAGGCTGATACCATACGTATAATTCTTCATTCTTAACAGCTTCTTTTATCTTTTCGTCAATTTTACCTTTATATACAAGTTTATCTCTTGAGGTTCTGTGATATATTTGATAATCGTAGGTTTCACCTTGAAGAACCTGAGAAGCTATTTTTGCATTGGTAATTAAATCCCTTCCTTTTTTTCCATTTTCAGGAGATATTGCAATTCCACATTTCATATCAAAGAAAATTTCCTTGTTTTTATTCACTATAGGCTTTGACATCTCTTTAAAGAAATTATCCATAAACATTTCAACATCTTCTTTTCTGCTAATTCCTCTAAGTTCAAATATGTATTCACTTCTCGATAGTTTAGACAGGAAGTTTTCAGAACCTATCAGTTTTATTATCCTTTCATTTAACTTTGTCATTATTTCGCTGTATTCTTTTTTATTGTATGTACGGAAGGCATCAACATATGCCTTTAACATAAGGCCGTTCCAGGAAGTAAGTATTTTATCATCCAAACCCGGTTTGATTCGTTTATTTCTTACGGTAAGAAGGACTTCTCTGCCTTTTGCAATTTTTTCATTCAGTTGGTCCAGGCTAAGGTTGTATTTGTCAAGAAAGTAAGATTTGTCTTTTCTAATTCTTAATACATTGGTTCCTTCCCAGTTTCCTTTTTCAGTGACATCATAGTATTCACTTAGCAAGTCAGCATCTTCTCCAAAAACTTCATTAAATTCTTTTCTGCTCCATACATAGTATTTTCCTTCCACACCTTCACTATCAGCATCCAGAGAGGAATAAAAGCCTCCTTCAGGTGAAGTTAATTCTCTTTCAATAAAGGAAAGCGTTTGATGAACTGTTTGCTCATATAAATTTTCCTTAAAGATCAGGTAGGCATGGCTGTAGAGACTAACAAGCTGTGCGTTATCATACAACATTTTTTCAAAATGTGGAACATGCCATTCAGGATCAACAGAATAACGTGCAAAACCACCGGCAACATGGTCATAGATGCCACCTTTTGCCATATTATCCAGTGTAACTTTAACAGCCTGCCTTACTTCTTCATCTTGTGAATGGCAGTAGAATGCCAACAAATAGTCCCAATCAACCGGCATAGGGAATTTAGGTGCTCCGTTATGAGCACCTCTTTGAAAATCGATTCTGTTTTTCC